>CAIVCR010000130.1 GCA_903904515.1 uncultured Bacteroidia bacterium | reverse complement strand
GAATTCCGACCTTCAAAATATATTGGAACTATGTCGCGCTGAAATTCTATGGCTTTTGAAATAAAATTTTTCTTCCATTCTAAATCAATTATTTTTCCCTTGATTTTTCGGGAACACATGCCGGACGGATAGGTAATCAAATGATAATCCGACTCGTATAATTCTTTCATGCTTAGTGCATGGTTTTTACTCTGCGAGCCAACTTTATTGACCGGAACAAACATTTCTTTTAATGGCTCTACATTCATTAATATATCGTTAGAGAAAAATTTTATTTTGTCATCGTATTCTTTTCCAATGATATAGCCAGTAGTAATGCCATCCAATCCACCCAGCGGATGATTTCCTGCAAAAATGTATTTTCCCCCTTTTGGCAGGTTTTCTTTTCCTTCAATTTTGACCGTAACATTCAAATCGTTTAATGCTGCTTTAATAAACTCCAGATTTTTTAAGCCCGGATACTTTATAAAAAACTCATTTATTTCATCTTCGTGTGCAATACGTCGTAAGTAATTGACAATGAATTTTGGAATCTTCGTTTTAGGTGCTTTTTCCTTCAGTACCTGCGCAATGTTGATGTTGATTATCTTTTGTTCGCTCATGTTTTGTTTGTTTTCGACTTCTGCAAATGTACAAAAAAATGTGAATTAAATAGATTCGAGTACAAATTCTTCGGTTTTCCTGATTTTTATTTCATTGCAATTTTTCGTTTTTGAATTTTCTATTCCCCACTTTGGTGTCTTTTTGCTTATTTTCGGTAAATATGATTTTAAAGTATTGTAATATAGGTGATTAAATGCTAAATTTAAATTACATATAAGTGTTTAAAAATTGTTGATAAACTGTTTAAAAGTGCTGATATTAAGAGAATAAGCTGTTGATAAATTTTTCGTGGGGAAATGTGGGGAATTTGAATTTAATTTCATACTTTTACCGTTGAAAAATTAGACCCGATTCAATATGTCAACATTTATAGGAAAATATGAAGCAAAAGCCGATGTAAAGGGAAGAATCTTTATTCCTTCCAATTACCGTAAGTTGTTGCCCGATGGTGAAAAGGAACGGGTGGTGTTGCGAAAGGACCCCGATCAGGACTGTTTGATTATTTACCCCGAACATGTGTGGAATGAAAAAGTAGGACAACTGAAATCAAGCTTGGATGAATGGAATCCGGAAGATCAAATGCTTTTGATGCAGTTTGTATCCGATGCCGAATGGCTGGATATTGATTCTCAGGGACGTATTTTGCTCTCTAAAAGGAATTTACAGGCAATTGGTCTGGAAAATTCGGAAGTGTTGTTTGTAGGAGCATCTGATAAATTTGCGGTATGGAGCAAAAGCCGGTATGAACAAAGTAAATATTCGTCAACCGATTTCTCTGCTCGTTTGAAAGAGCGAATGATGAGACCCCTAACCCCTAAAGGGGAATAAGATATGCACCTTTTCTCAATTTAGCTAATGCAAGTAAAAAAAAAGAAAATACAAGACGAAAGTAACTCTAACTCCCCTTTAGGGGTTGGGGGCATTTCTATCTATCATATCCCTGCACTCTTGAATGAAACCATTGATGGTCTGAATATTAAACCTGATGGGATTTATGTGGATGTTACTTTTGGTGGTGGTGGCCATTCTAAAGAGATTTTGAGTAAACTTGGAAAAAATGGCATATTGCTGGGTTTTGATCAGGATGAAGATGCGGTAAAAAATAGTATTGATGATTCTCGGTTTATTTT
>CAIVCR010000129.1 GCA_903904515.1 uncultured Bacteroidia bacterium | reverse complement strand
TGAAAGTGTTTTATTATGGGTGTGAAGACAGGCAGCAAAAAAAAAACTTTTGTTCACCGAACAGATAATTTTCAAGAGATTTAAGTTCTGTATATTAGCAGACCTCCTACTTCGATATTTAATGATTATCTTTCTATATATACTTAAAAAGAATTTAAAATGACAAAAACGGCAATAATAAGTTTCGACAGCGACAATGAAGCCGTTCAGGAGATTATTGACGATTTGATTCGTAAAGGAGTTATTAAAATCGAAGAGTACCCATACAATCAGACAATAGTTGAAAAGATAAAACGAGGGGAAAGGGCTATTGAAGAGGGTAAGGGCATTGCCATAAATCCCGATAACCTATGGACGTAATCTTTAAAAATAATATCCTTCAAAATATATAGCGATCTATAATTAAAGAGGCTATATCAAAAGTTTTTTACCGCAGAGATGCGCA
Source organism: uncultured Bacteroidia bacterium (assembly GCA_903904515.1). Classification (GTDB taxonomy): domain Bacteria; phylum Bacteroidota; class Bacteroidia; order Bacteroidales; family Prolixibacteraceae; genus JAAFHB01. The sequence continues at coordinate 20,101 of CAIVCR010000129.1, read as the reverse complement.
AAGAAACGCAAAGTTGCGCAGAGCAATAATGCTGTATAAAATTACTTTGCGGTTCTCTGCAGTTTTCCTCTGCGGTTCTCTGCGGTTAATTTTTTCACTTTTGATTCACCCTTGTTTAAATTTTTAGAACATGGATTAATAAGCTTTTTTATAGTTACAGCGTACCGAAATATCTTTTCATATGACTGATAATAGTATCTTTGTTACAACTGACTGGCAAACGATTTAATATCACTTTAGCTATGGAAAAGACAATAACAGAAGCCATTTACAATACTGCACTGGAAAGAATTGAAGAGCTCTTACCACTGGTTTCAGATGAAACAGCAACATCTGATCCTAAAGCTATTGAATTGAAAAAAATGTCCGACATTGTGATTGAGTACGAGGAGTCCCAATTCCCTATCAGTATCCCATTACTTTGACCCTAAAAAACTAATTACTTTAAGTATGCAATTAAATCCGCTTTTACTGCTCTTGTTTTTCGCATCTCTCTTTTCGTGTGCCCCTGATGCAAAAGAGGACTCCTTAAAATTTATCAATTCCTATATCGGCTCAACCGGGGCGACAGATTCTGACTATGGAGGAACAATCCCCGCAGTAGCTCCCCCGTTCGCGATGACCCAATGGGTCGCCATGACCCGCGAGAATTACATCAGCAATAATCCCTACAATTACAGGGATACCACCATTATTGGCTTCCTGGGAACACACCAACCTGCCATCTGGATGGGGGACTACGGTTTCATCTCCTTTCTCCCTTCCTCGGGTGACGTTAAGATATCACCAGCAGAAAGGGCATTGAAATTCGTCCATAAGAATGAAAAGGCAACACCTTATTCCTATTCGGTTGAGATGAAGAATAAAGCAGGAGGTATAATTAAAACAGAAATGGCCTCCGCGCTTTGTTGTGCGATTTTTAATATCACCTTCCCGGAAGGCTCCGATAATCATCTGTTTATTGAGGCAAGCCGGAAAATATCTGAAAAAAGGGAGTTCGAAGGATTTGTCAAAGTTCTCCCTGAGAGCAACGAGATTATCGGTTATAATTCCGATCGCTATTCCTATATGCTGGGTCCCGATATTCCTAATTTTAAGGGGTATTTTGTAATCCAGATATCCAAACCATTCACAAAATCTGGGGTGTGGAAAGACAATGAGCTTTTTGATCATACAAATGAGCTAAAAGGAGACCACCTTGGTGCGTATGTCTATTTTGATACGAAAAAAGATAAGACGGTTCAGGTTAAAATTGCAACATCTTTTATCAGTGTCGAGCAGGCACGTGAGAACCTTAAAAACGAAATCCCTGAGTGGAATTTCAACCAGGTAGTTCAGCAAAATCGCGATGCATGGAAGAAATATCTTGACCGCGTGAACGTTGAAGGGGGAACAGAGGATCAGAAAGTCTGCTTTTATACCGCCTTATACCGGACGCTTCAGTACCCCCGGATTTTTTCAGAGTACGGCCATTATTACAGCGCCTTTGATGATAAAATTCATGAGGGTGTGAGTTATAACGACTACTCACTCTGGGACACCTTCCGGGCGGAACATCCCCTAATCACACTGGTTGCCCCTGAACATGTAAATCCAATGGTTCAGGCACTTTTGCAAATGTACGACGAAGGGGGATGGATGCCCAAATGGCCAAATCCAACCTATACAAACATCATGATCGGCACACACTCCGATGCCGTTGTTGCCGACGCTTTTGTGAAGAATTTCAGAGGTTACGATCTGAATAAGGCCTATGCCGCTGTTTATAAAAATGCTATGACCCCTCCTGAACATGACACCATCATGCGTTGGGGCGACCGCGAAGAGACCAAACTCTACGAGGCCAGAGGTGGACTCACTTACTACAAAAGACTGGGTTATGTTCCCGCTGATAAGACAGCAGAATCGGTTTCGTGTACTCTTGAATTTGCTTATGATGATTACTGTGTGGCGCAGATCGCCAAGGGGTTGGGCAAGACCGATGACTACAACTATTTTATGGGTCGCAGTAAGAACTATCGGAATGTTTTTAATCACGAGACAGGTTTTATGGCTGCCAGGAATTCCGATGGCTCCTTTCTAAAGCAGATCAATAAGAGGATTGATGAGTCGAATCAGGAAGTGGAAGAGGGAATAACCGAAGGCGGAAAATGGACCTACCTGTTTTGTGCCATGCAGGATGTGAACGGACTTATTGAGTTGATGGGCGGGAATGAGAAATTCACAGGGATGCTGGACCGAAATTTTAATGAAGGACATTTTCAGCACCGCAATGAACCCGGACATCATTTTATTTACCTCTATAACTATGCCGGGCAGCCCTGGAAGGCGCAGGAGAAGATTTGGGAACATACTCCACTGAATTACCGAAACGCCCCCAATGGATTGTCAGGGAATGACGACTGCGGACAGATGTCTGCATGGCTGATCTTTAGCAGTATGGGATTCTATCCTGTTTGTCCTGGAAGTGGCGAATATGTGATTGGATCTCCCATGTTTTCAAAAATCACCCTGAACCTTCCGGCACCGTATAACAAAAAAGTCACCATCAGCGCTCCCGGAGTTGAGAAAGGGATGAAATATATCAAATCATTAAGCATGGATGGAAAGCCAATCTTAAAACCCTTTATTCGTCATGCCGACTTGGTGACCTGTAATGAACTGGTTTTTGAGATGTCGGCCACACCGTGTGATTGGGGGAAATAAGATTAATGGTAAATTAAGTAATGGTTAATTTTTAATTCCATTTTTGATTGACATCCGTAATTTAGAAATTGCCAGTTGCCAGCCGCCAGTTGCCAGCCGCCAATTGCCAGCTGCCAGCCGCCAGTCACCAGTCGCTAGTTGCCAGTTGCCAGCCGCCAGCCTTCAGTTTGTATGAAATAATCTTAACGCGGTTACAAACTGCGGGACCCGGGTCTGACGAATTGCATTCGCCTCAAGATAATCTAAACGCGGTTGAAAACCGCGGGACCCATTCACAAAACCCGTTTCACCTGTCTCAATGTCAGATTCATGCCCCGCAAAGCGGTTTTCATGTGACTCAATGTCAGATTTAACCTCGGCAAAGTCGATTTAAACCAGCACATTAAACAATTATAGTCTCGTAAAATGGTTTTTAAGTGCCGCAAAGCTATTTAAGGGAATTGCATAGCTATTTTTAGGTGGTGCAAAGATGTTATAGGGTAATTTAACTAAGGGTTATATAAATCCAACTTTAGGCAGATCCTTATCCCGCAGGGATTAAATGTGAATAACCTCCGGTGCAACTGGAGGTAAACAATAACGAAAAAACCAATTCCATTAAAGCATTTCACCTTGCAGGGAGGGTGAAGCGCTTTTGATTTTTAATTATATACAGTGACAATATTGTTACTATATTTGTAATGCAAAATAAATTTAAGTGAGTATGCCGGAAGTCTTCAGAATGTTTGGGATCCGCTTTTTCTTTTTTGCCAATGAACATTTGCCAATACATATTCATGTTCAGAATGCTGATGGAAGGGCTAAATTTCAGGTCTTGCCAAAAGTAAAATTACTAGTAAACAAAGGGTTAAAGCCTTCCGATATAAAAATAGCTGAGGCCCTTATTGAAGAAAACAAAATTATCATTTTAAAGGCGTGGGAGGCATTTCATGGAAAAGCTGAGTAATTTGAAAATTGAGAAGGTATGGTTTGATGATAAAAACATCTATATCCTTATTAATGACGGGACACAAAAAAGTCATCCGCTTCGTTGGTTTGACAGGCTCTGGAATGCGACACAGGAACAGCGTGAACGATATGAGATTGGCAGCTTTGGCGATTCCATTCATTGGCCGGAATTGGATGAAGATTTAAGTCTGGAGGGGTTTTACACGTTTAATAAAGACGAGATAGAAACGCAAAAGAATGAGGTATCGCGTGTATTTGATAAATTTCCGGTTATTAACATTTCTAAGTTTGCGGAACGGGTTAAAATTAACCGCAGCCTATTGGCAAGCTACGTGTGTAATGAAAAGAAACCAGGCAACAAAAATAAAAAGCAAATTGAAGCAGCTCTGCACCAACTCGGCAAAGAGCTGTTAGAGGTGAAATTGTAATACACGTCACCTTATTTCCCCTTGTTAACCTTAGTAGCTTAATAATCAATAAAAAACACAACCTTATTACCTTATTTTCCGGCATTTGTGTCAATTAAATACTCCGGTTGCTCCATTCGTTCCGGCTTTTGGCAACATATTTTTGAAGATTATTGGCAACAATACAGGAAATGCCGTTTACGCCAAGGTTCAATCCACTTCGGGGTTGATGTTTTGTAATCACTTTTTTACCCCCGGTTCCGTAATCTCCACCTGGGGTTATTCAAATTAAAGTCCGAAGGACTTTTCGGGAAGTCGATGAGATGGAGCATGGCTAAACTTGTAGTAATTTTGAAACCTCATTTTGAATCAGTAAATTCGATAAAAAGTTTGCCTTTATGAGAACTCTGACTATTAAGAAATCAGAGTTGGAAATAACCCGGTTTGGAATTAAAAAAGATCAATTGTCTTTTTCTGAATTTGTAGATATTGTAAATAAGGAAATTACAAAGCAAGCTCTTGTGCGCAGTGTGAAACTGGCCGAAAGATTTCAACTGTCAAAAATGTCAATGGACGATATTACCAAGGAGGTAAAAAGATATATTTAATCATCATTCAAATTCATTACCTTTGATTTAAAATAAATCGAATGATAACAAAAACTCAAATAAAAAATTCATTAGATAACCTTCCCGAAAATGTGACGGTTGATCAGGTTATTGATCAGTTGATATTTATAGAAAAAATCCAAAAAGGATTGGACGATTCCAGGAATGGTCGCGTTAATTCAAAAGAAGATTCAAAAGAGAAATTAAGTAAATGGATAAAGTAATTTGGACAGATAATGCGCTTCAGGATTTAAATGATATCGCTGAATAATATATCATTATTTTTATCCGGACAATCACAACCAGTCTGTTTTGGATAACCGCCATAATAACAAAGATGAAACCTCGCAACCTGTTCCTCCTCTTTTCCCTCTTTTTATCTCCGATCTGCCATGCCGAACAACAGAATCCGGATTCAGTAACCAGCATCCAGTCTTCCTTGATCTGGTCCACTGCAACACCTGACGGAAAGCAGGCTTATGTCGCATTCCGAAAGAGTTTTGAGCTGAGTGAAACTTCAACATCTGCAAAACTCCAATTGTTTGCCGACTCCCGCAACCTGCTGTGGATAAACGGCAACTATGTCTTGCGCGGCCCATGCCGGTTTAATCCGAAAAGACCTGAATATGATGTGGTTGATGTCCATACTTATCTGAAAAAGGGAAATAATGTGATCGTTGTTCTTGCTCATAATTATGGAAATGCAGTCAACGGCCATATCATGAAACATGTGCCAGGATTAACCGCCGTGCTGGAAATAGCGGGAAAGGAGATTCTTCGCACGGATGCGACATGGCGATGCAACGATCATACCCGGTACCTCCCTTCTCCTGAATCGTGGAATACCGTTCCGGATGTGATCGATGGCCGGATTGATAATGCTGCGTGGATAACCTCCGGCTTTGATGATTCCTCCTGGCCGTCTGCCAAACCAATTGATGGAAATCAGTGGGGGAGGATGTACCCGCGACAGATTCCCCTTGCACGGGAAACCGAACTTAACGGACTTCGGTTATTACCCTCGGGAAAACTTTTAAGCACAGAGTTACCCGTCGAACTTAAGGCAGGAGAAGAGATCCTTGTCGATTTTGGCCGGATGGTACAGGCTTATACCTCAATGGATCTTGAGGCAGAATCGGGCAGTCAGCTAACCATGCAATATGCGCTGCGCTATAAAAATGGAATCCCGGATGAGATGTATGGCGATGGCAATCACTATACCTGCCGCCAGGGTGTTCAGAGTTTTATGACTGCCGATCAGTGGGGATCTCATTATATGTTGGTGAAGTGCACTTCCGGACATGTGAAGCTGCTTGGTTTGAAAATTACCGATCGAAGTTATCCCTTCGACCGGATCGGAAACTTCAGGTGCAGTGATGAGGTGCTGACCAATCTTTGGACAATGGCCCAAAATACAATTGAGATAACCAGTGATGATGGGTATGGCTCGGATGCCCGTGAGCGGAATGAGTGGATTCAGGATGCAGGTAAGGCAAGTTTTTCAACAACGAGGGTTGGTTCTGCCGGACCAGGGAAAGATGGGAAACCTGTTTATTCAGACCCCCGCCTGCTTAAAAATATGCTGCGCCATGCTGCCCAATCACAATTGCCAAATGGACAGTTACTCGCTACTTTTCCGACCGATCGTGGTCCCGAAGACTGCCATTATATCATCGATGATTATTCGTGTCAGTGGTTCGAGGGGCTTAAAACTTATTACAATGTTACCGGAGATAAGGAATTTGTCCGGGAGATGTGGCCGACCCTGGTTGCCCAGATCAACTGGTTCCTGAGCCACAGAACAGCGCGTGGACTGCTACTGGCACGCGAATACACCTCCTTTGATAACCCTTTTGCTTATTATACATGCGAGGGGGCAACGATCAACGCCTTTTTCTTTTCGGCTTTAAAAAATTGCGAGGAGCTTGCCCTGATTGCCGGGGAAGCCCAAAAATCAATGGAATATAAAATTGCAGCAGAGGAACTGAAAATTGCATTTAATAATCAATTTTGGAACGATTCGGAGTTAGCCTACAATTCGGCATTTTATCAAAATAAGCTTTATCCACCCACCGTGCATGCCCAGCTGATAGCTTTGCATTATAACCTGGTTCCCGAAAACCGCAAGGCATCAGTTGAGAAATGGTTTCTGGAAAACTATAAAAATCCGGGGATGAAACACAGCTGTGTGAATCCCGACCTGGAGGTGATGGTCAATCAAAAGTCGGGGGTCGAAATGCCGGTCGTGTACTTCTGGGTATTTAGTCAGCTTTACCGAATGGACTCGGAGAATCTTGACAGGGAGGCTATCGGGGAGATGCGTCGCCGTTGGACCTCGATGGTCAATTTTATGCAGGATGCGGGAACGTTGTGTGAATCGTTTACCGATGAAAAAGGGGAGGGGGCGAGCGAATCGTGCCATAACTATGGTTCTGTTCCCGCTTATTTCCTGAGCACAAATGTTCTTGGAGTGCAAATGGAAGGAGCCGTTTGGGAGAAAGAACTGCTCATCGAACCCCGTCTGGGTGATCTCACGTTTGCCGAAGGGGTGGTTGTCACACCTCATGGTGCAGTGCAGGTGTCATGGAAAAAATCATCCGATGGAAAAGCACTTTACTATAAAATAACCATTCCCAAAGGAATTCATGCGACCCTTCATCTTCCAAGACTTTCGGATAAAGCCACCCTGACAATGAACAGGAAGGTTTTAATGAAGGAGGGAAAGCCGGGTAACGGAATCACCATTGAAGGTCGGTGGATTGTTATTCCAAAACTTACGGGTGAATGTTCGGGGAGTCTAAAATAAATTTCAAAAAAGCCACAAAGTCACGAAGGCACAAAGTTGCACTAAGATTATTACATTAGCTATCACTACTTTGTGTTTCTTCGTGTCTTGGTGCCTTTGTGGCAAGAGAAAAGGACAAATTTTAAATATAAAATGCGGTATTCCAGAACAAAATCAGTTTTAATAAAATTACTACCCTATGATAATTAAATCCTCCATACAATTCATCACAACCTTTATTTTACTGTTTTTATCCATTCATATTTATGGACAAACAGTAACTGACATAAAACAAAATTCGGCCAAAGAATCCTATATTTCCCTTGCTGGTCAGATAATATCCGATAAAAATCAAATTAAAGCTGATGGGAATACCGCTACTCCTGTATTGCATCTTTTCCGAACACAAGCAAAACCTAACAGGGGAACTATTTTGCTGCTTTCAGAAAATAAAATCAAGTTTCCAAAAGCAGGAGATAAAAATGCGGAAATGACCCAATTTCTTAATGGGGAAGGTTTTGATGTCGCGAACCTTGAATACACTAGCAAACCAGCAAATTCACCAGCTCCCAATCTGGCATTGACAAATTCACTAAACGCATTTCGAACTCTAAGGAAAAATGCTCAAAACCTTAGATTGCAAGCCAATCATTTTAGCATTATGGGTGTTGCATCAGACGGTCATCTTGCAGCACGAACAGTACAAAAACTCGGCGTTAATGAGCAACCCGAGGATCTGATTTTGGTTGATCCGTCACACTTTGATGAAACACTCCAGGGAACAGTATTTCCGTCTGTTATGCCACCTCTAAGGCCAAAGGGTAGATTGCTTTGCACCTTTTCATCCGATGGAAATAAGGAGTGGATCAGAACTGCCCGTGAATACACAAAAACCTGGATTGGTTATGACGGAGAGGCCACCTTTAAGCTGATTGCCGATAGCGCCACTGTTTTGAAAGGCGGTAAATCCCTGATTGAAAATAACCCTAAATTGGCTGAGCTCCTTAAATCATTCTTCGGTACGAAGGGAGAACTAAAATCAACGGTAGTAAACCCTGCTGCCATTGAGGTTAAGGGTTATAGTCCTGACCGCCATGCGGAAAAACTGGCACTCATTGCCAAAGAGAAGTTTGACCTGATCCTGATCGGGAATTCGATTACCAATAATTTTGAGAAACCCGAATATCAGCCGGTCTGGAAACAGTTTTTTGAACCTCGGAAAGCGATAAACCTTGGATATTCTGGTTATCGCACCGAGAATCTTCTTTGGAATATTCAGCAAGGCGAACTCGAAGGTCAATCTCCGAAAGTTATCATCGTGGAGATAGGAACCAATAACATCGATGAGAAGAATTACCCGACACGCCATACTGCGGGTCAGCTTGCCGGTGGCATTGAGGCAATCGTGAAACTGTTACGCGAAAAATGTCCCGATTCAAAGGTTATAGTTATGCGTTGTTTTCCGGGATGTTATGGCGGACCGAATCCCACATCTCACCGAGTAATTCTTGAGCGTGCATCTGACCTGGTCTCGCATATCGCCGACGGAAAACATATTTTTTATTGCGATGTAAACCATGTTTTTTTAAATATGGATGGTTCGATCAATCAACAAATGATGCCCGACTGGTTGCACCCGAGTCCTGAGGGGGCAAAACGGTGGGCGCAGGCCATGGAGCCGTTGTTGTCTGAATTGATGGGTGACAAATCACATGATACCGAAATTCCTGCAAATTCGGCGATTGTCCCTGCTTCAAAACTTGAGGAGGACAGCTACAACTGGTGGGGGCGTCATAATGAAATTTTGCAAATTAAGGATTCCATCAACCCTGAAATTGTATTGATTGGCAATTCGATCACCCATTTCTGGGGTGGTGAACCTCTGGTCAGACATGCGGATGGAAGCCCAAGGATTCCAAACGGTCCAAAAACATGGGCTTCGCTATTTGGGAAATACCGGGTTTTGAATCTGGGTTTTGGATGGGACCGCACTCAAAATGCACTGTGGCGTCTCGACCACGGTGAGCTTGATGGACTGTACCCCGGAAAGGTGATCATTGACATCGGAACCAACAATACCAGTGGTACCTCCAATGCCCGGATAAACAGCGCCGCTGAGATCGTTGAAGGGATTCGTGAGGTTTGCCTGAGAGTGAGGTCCAAAGTTCCGGGAGCAAAAATCATCCTGATGGCAGTTTTCCCGCGTGAACAAATGCCCGATAATCCACGACGGATTTTGATCAACGAAATAAACCGCCAGCTTACATTGTTTGCCAAAGCAGAAAGAATCACATTTATTGATATTGGACCGAAGATCCTTTCACCCGATGGGACCATTTCAAAAGAGATCATGGGCGACTTTTGTCATCCTACTGAAAAGGGGTATCAGATTTGGGCGGATGGGATCAGATCGTTAATCGCAGAGCCATAACATGATTATTATTCTCTCTTATTTGTGAGTAAGCATATATAAATCGATATCAAGTGCGATTAGAAATTGTAATTTTAAATTTATTTCATTAGAACTTGAAAATAATTTTTTGCCACCAAAGCACCAAAACACGAAGGGTCACCAAATATTAACTCCATTCGTTCCGACGTGGCGTTAGGTTCGTTAATGGAATCTTTGAGGAAGAGTTTATAGATTGGAGGTCGCGATTTGCGACCTCCAATTCTGATATATTGAGCTTGTTTTCAATTATCTGGATGAACTAATCCACAAACAGGCAAATCCAACTCCCCGGAAAAGTATTGGATATTAAAATGAATATTAAGGAGTGCATATTATTATTCCTGAAATTTTGTACATTAGACTAATATTCTTTATGATTTTGATTGATTCTTTACTTCTCAATGGTAACAAATGTCAACAGCAGAATATAGTACTTTGGTACCCGATGAAATTATCAGTAATAAGATATTCTTAATCAGAGGCCTTAAGGTCATGCTTGATAAAGATCTTGCAGAAATGTATGGGGTTTCAACAGGAAATTTAAATAAATCCGTTAAACGAAATATCAAACGATTTCCTGAAGATTTTATGTTCCAACTGAACAGAAATGAATTTGAAATCTTGATATTCCAATTTGGAACATCAAGATGGGGCGGAACACGAAGTTATCCATATGCATTTACAGAACTAAGGAGTTGCAATGTTGTCGGGAATTTTAAATAGTGATCGTGCAATCGCTGTAAATATTCAGATTATGCGGATTTTTACAAAACTTAGGTTAATGTTGACTGACACCCTTGAACTAAAACTTGAAATCGAAGAGATCAAGAAAAAGCTTCAGAATCAGGATAAAAGCATTGAGCTTGTTTTCAATTATCTGGATGAACTAATCAACAAACAGGCAAATCCAACTACAAAGATTTCGCCACAACGTGGCTTGATTTTTTCTTTTATAGATAATTCTACAATCCCGCAAGGCGGGATGGCTGCTCTGCAGCCTGATTATTGCAACGTAGTTGCTATATCTTTGTAGATTGATTTTTTACAGAAATTTTAAAGCAACGTAGTTGCGACATCTTGAGTAGGTCAACATTTAAACCGGACAATTGTGATTTAAAATAGATGATATGAACAGAAAGGTATTGATTGTAATGCTGATTCTTTTAATCGGCTCAGTGTATTTGGGTTTTGCCCAGCAACAAATCGTTATAGATCCTTCAGGCAAAGGACGTGTGTTTGAAGGGATCGGCGCCCTAAGTGCGGGAGCATCCTCAAAGCTATTGATCGATTATGCGGAACCCTACCGGAGCCAGGTTCTCGATTTCCTGTTTAAACCCAAATTCGGGGCTAGCCTCCAACACCTTAAGGTTGAGATTGGCGGAGATGCAAATTCAACATGCGGTACGGAACCCAGTCATGCCCGGACGCGCGAAGAGTTTGACCATCCCAAACCGGAGTATTTCGACCGTGGCTATGAGTGGTGGCTCATGAAAGAGGCCCAAAAGCGAAACCCAGCAATCTTTCTCGATTGCCTGGAGTGGGGCGCCCCGGGATGGATCGGTGACGGTAAGTATTACTCGCAGGATAATATCAATTACATGATTGAATTTATAACGGGTGCAAAGACCTATCATAACCTAAAAATCGACTATGCAGGTATCTGGAACGAGCGAATGTACGACATAGAATTTATTAAAAATCTACGAAAAGCATTGAATGATCATGGACTGAACGATGTAAAGCTGGTGGCTGCCGATCTTTGCTGTCATAAGCAATGGCAGATTGCCGACGATATGAAAAAGGACGATGAACTCCGAAAGGCAGTTGATGTGATCGGCGACCATTATACTGAACGTGACAGGGCTTACAACAGCAGCGAAAATGCCAAAAGTTTTGGTATCCCGGTCTGGAATAACGAGGGTGGCCCCTGGAAAGGGGACTGGAGCGGATTTGAATACCTCGCCAAAATGTACAACCGCGACTATATTGAAGGGCGCATGACTAAAAACATCACCTGGAGTCTGATCACTTCCTATTTCAATAACCTTTCACTTCCCAACTCGGGACTGATGACCGCGAATTCTCCATGGTCAGGTTATTATGATGTTGAACCTGCCATCTGGTCGGTTGCCCATACCACGCAGTTTGCCGAACCTGGATGGAAATATGTTGATTCTGCATGCGGCTACCTGGATCAGAAAGGGAGTTTTGTCACAATGGTTTCACCCGAAGGAAAGAAAGACTTTAGTATCGTGGCTGAGACGATGGATTCAGATAAACCTCAAACAGTAACCTTCAAAATTGACAAAAGTGCCAAAGCCGCAAATGTTTTTGTCTGGCAGACGATTGTCAAAGGCAAAATCTTCGAACAATTATCCCCGATTAAGATACGAAATGGGAAATTTGCAATGACACTTCAACCCAAAGCACTTTATACGTTTACAACTACCACCGGGCAGCAAAAGGGGATTACAACACCACCTCAAAACAGACCATTCCCTTTCCCGTTTGTCGCCGGCTTTGAAGATGAAAAGGTAAAAACCACACCTAAATATTTCATGGACCAGGGTGGTGCGTTTGAGGTGGCAAGTCGAATAGACGGGAAAGGGAATTGTCTTCGCCAGTTAATTACCCGAAGAACAATTGAGTGGGAAGAATCCCCTGTATTTAATCAGACGGTTGTTGGCGATACATTATGGCGGGATTATTCCGTGAAATGTGAGGTGTTCTTTTCCGAACCCTATAGCTATGCCTCGGTCTTATCCCGGGCCACAGAAATGCACCGGTCGCATCAAATTGCTGAAGCCTATCAGTTGAAACTCCAATCCTCGGGCAAATGGGAACTTATGGCAGGGACCAAAAACCTGGCATCAGGATTGGTTATTCTGGCTGAAAATAGCTGGCATTCAATTCAGCTTGATGCGAGGGGAGATAAAATTACGGCTGTAATTAACGGTCAGACTGTTGCTGAAATTACTGATTCAACCTATTCCCATGGGATGATAGGCCTTGGAAGCAGCTTTAATGAGGTCGATTTTGATAATGTGGAAGTTCATTAGAAATTAAATCCGATAGATGTAATAAAGATTAAAAATAGTTCTTATATTTACATTAATAATGGTTAATATATTATCTGCAAAATGAATAAATTAAATATAATAGCTAATAATATATCCACTAATGATTTTAGATTGGATGATTTTAACCCTGACGCGATTTTAAAGAAAATTGCACAACAAGTTAAAAGAAACAGGTTAGAGCTAAATCTGAGCCAAAATGCACTTGCAATTCGTTCCGGTGTAACCCTTGGAAGCCTTAAACGATTTGAACGAACGGCTGAAATATCCCTTAAGAGTCTTGTAATGCTGGCCGTCATCCTGGATGCAACGGAGGAATTTGGATTGCTTTTTTCGGGTAAGAAATATCAAAGCATTGACGAATTATTAATCCGGGAGAAGAAGCATATTGCAAAGCGGGGAAGACGAAATGTTTAGCAAACTACGATCCGTAAATGTTTTTCTGAATCAAAAATTAGTGGGGAGGTTGGCCTTAACTCCAGAGAACCTCTGCGCATTTGAATATGATGCTAACTATCTAAAGGAGGGATATTCCATTTCGCCATTCTTTCTTCCCTTACGTCAGGGTGTTTTTTTAGCCCGGCGCGATCCGTTTTCAGGTAATTTTGGGGTATTCAATGATTCACTTCCGGATGGTTGGGGCAACCTGCTTCTGGATCGGTATCTGATCTCAAAAAATATTAATCCTGCCGAATTGTCGATCCTCGACAGGCTAAGCCTTGTCGGTGCGTCTGGAATGGGTGCTCTTGAATATAAGCCAGATAACAGTTTTAGTCCAACTAAAGGTAATCCGGGTCTCGACTTTTTTGCTGCTGAGGCAGACAAAATTTTAAATCAAAGCGATAACGGATCATCTTTAGAATTGTTATTCAGATTTGGAGGTTTATCTGCAGGGGCAAGACCTAAGGTCCTGATTAAAATTGAAGGAACAGAATGGCTGATTAAATTCAGATCGACAATTGATCCGACTAATATTGGACAAATCGAATATGATTATTCGTTATTGGCCAAAGATTGTGGTATCGAAATGCCAGAGACCCGCCTTTTTGAAGGAACGTATTTCGGTGTTCGGCGTTTTGACAGGGATGGTCAAAATAAAATCCATATGATTAGCGCAGCCGGATTACTAAATACCGATTTCCGCATTCCATGTCTGGATTACAAAGGATTGCTTACTGCCTGCTTTAAATTAACGGGAAATATTGAGGAGGTATACAAACTTTTCAAATTAATGGTCTTTAATGTTTTAATCAAAAACAAGGATGATCATGCAAGGAATTTTTCATTTGTAATGTGGGATGCTAAATGGAAATTATCACCTGCTTATGATATTCTTCCAGGTAATGGATTTAATGGTTTTCATACAACAACCATTTCCGGGAAGGGTGATCCTAAATATGCAGATATTCAGTCTGTTGCTGATAGTTTAGGATTAAACACAAAAAGAGCAAAGGCTATTTATGAAATGATTCTGGAAAAGTGTATTCAATTCCGGGTTTATCGAAATTACTAAATTATCGATAATGTATATTGTTAATATATAATATTGCATATTTGAAATATAAGATAATTTTCTGCCTTAGACTAACGCTCTGTTAAAAAATACTTTAAAATAGTAATCTCAGGATTGAAATGGATGGAATGCAAGCCAATATTTATCGTAGGATTTCTTCTGAAATATTTCCAAAATGACTGTTATAATTTGACGAAAAAGCGCTAATATTAAACTTCAAAATAAAATTGCCTGAAATTTGATTTTGACAACCCCTTTTTTCCTGCTTTAAACTAAAATTTTACACTTTTATGAGAAAGATTCGTCTTATTCTTGCAGCCTCTCTGCTGGCAGCGATGCTCTCTGTCCAAGCCCAAACGACTAAAACCACCTCTGTAACTTTCAGAAATGCACCAGTTTTGTTTAAACAGGGTGGTAAAATGGTCCAGCAAATCATTGCAGATATCAAAGCTGACCAACCCGCTGAACTCACATTTTCCGTTTCCGGAGAAAAGACTCAAAAAGATTCGGTAAAAAAAGGGGATAATCTTTTTTTATTAACCGTTTCTGCAGTTACATCGGGTAAAAAGGTTAATATACTTGTAAAAGGGGATAAAGATTTAGCAGGAAAATATCCGTTAACGCTAACTCCTGTCAAAAAGTGGGAGATCGACCTGGTTCAGCATGCCCATACCGACATCGGTTATACACGCCCTCAGTCTGAAATACTTGCAGAACATATGCGGTATATAGACTATGCCCTCGATTACTGCGACCAAACCGATGCGCTCCCGGATGCAGCAAAATTCCGCTGGAGTTGCGAATCAGCCTGGGTGACCAGAGGATATCTTCGCTCGCGCCCATCCTACCAGATTGAGCGCTTAAAGAAACGGATTGCAGAAGGACGGATCGAAGTGACCGGAATGTATTGTAACATGGCTGAAATCTCTGACGAGAATGTGATGGTCGACTTTCTTCGACCATTAAAAGAGTTCGACAAACTTGGCATACCTGTAAAAACCGCCATGCAGAATGACGTCAATGGTATTGCGTGGTGTATGCCTGACTATTTTAAGAATACAGGGGTAAAATACCTCGATATGGGAATTAACGAGACCAGATCGCTGCTTCCTTTCGATAAACCTACCTGTTTCTGGTGGGAAGCTCCTTCCGGTTCACGGTTACTCGCTTTCCGGGCCGACCATTACATGACCGGAAACTTCTTTGGAATGGAATCGAAAGCCATTAAAGTTCCAAACATGCTCAATCACCTGGCAAAACTGGATGAAAAACAATACCCGTTTGACAAGATAGGAATCCAGTTTTCGGGCTATTTTACCGATAATTCGCCACCTTCAACAGCTGCATGTGAACTGGTTAAAAACTGGAATGCGACCCATGAATCTCCAAAATTGAGGTTGTCGGTTGTCAGTGAGTTTTTCGAGTATGTTGAAAATAAGTATGGCGCCACCCTTCCGGTTTATAAGAATGCCTGGCTTGACTGGTGGACCGATGGTTATGGATCGACATCACGCGAGACAGCCGAAGTCAGAAAGACCCAGAATATGAAACAGGTTGACGATGGACTCTTTGCAATGGTATCGATGATGGGTGGGGAACAATCCCCTTCATTGGAAACAAATATGAACCATATCAGTGAAAATGCAATTTTCTTTGATGAGCATACCTGTGGTGCCGACGAAAGCATCGACCATCCTTATTCCGAAAATTCAACCCGTCAGTGGTTGCAAAAAGGGGCTTATGCCTGGGAGGCGCTCAAAAAGGTAACCCTTCTTCATGAGGAGGGGCTTGCCCGTTTTCAGCAGTATCTTAAAAAGGCAGATTTTCCAGTGATCTATGTGATTAACTCCATGGGCTGGAACCGTTCGGGAGATGTTAACCTCTTCATTGATAATGAGATTCTGCCTTTTACCAAAAAAGCTAAAATAACCGATCTTTCTACAGGTAAAGAGGTTCCTGCCCAGATGGTCTCCAGACGTGCCGAGGGGGCCTACTGGGTACTGGAAGTAAATGATGTTCCATCCTTAGGATATAAGGCTTTGAAAATTGAGTCAGGCGATCTGGAAGTTAAAACTGAGCAGGTGAAGAATGTTGAAGTACTTGAAAACAGTTTTTATAAGGTTGCCATTAATAAAACCACCGGAGCTGTGAGCAGTCTGTATGATAAAGAGTTGAAGCAGGAACTTGCCGATGGTCAAAATCCTTACAATATCGGGCAACCTGTAAAGGAAACCTCAAAGAAACGGGATACCGCACCTTTCATTCATACAACAGTCTCGAACCTGATAATTGAAACCGGTGTCAATGGTGTTGTTTGGGAAAGCGTTAAAGTTGCATCCGATCTTGAAGGATTTGAAAAAGGGGATGAAGGATCACCCAAGGGCATTGACCTGGAAATCCGTCTTTATAAGAATGTCAAGAAGATAGAGTTTAAGTATATGGCGCGAAAACTGATCGTCACAGATCCTGAGGCGTTGTATGTTGCATTTCCGTTCTTATTTCCGGAATCCAGAATCGTCTTTGAAACAATAGGTGGTATACTCACCCAGGGTCAACAACTTCCGGGATCCTCATCCGACTGGAACGCAGCCCAGAACTTCGTCTCTGTTCGGGGGAAAAAGGGTCAGATCATTGTTGTGAGCAATGAAATTCCATTGTGGCAATTCAGTGATTTCAATATGAACAAATATGAACGGTATCCCAAACCCGGAAAGACATGGCTCTATTCATACGTGATGAATAATTACTGGATGACCAATTTCAGGGCATTCCAGGAAGGTGCCTTTAGCTGGAGTTATCAGGTTACTTCGTCTGCTGATACCACCAATACTTTTGCCACAAAATATGCCTGGAGTGAAAGAAATATGTTCCCTACCAGGACTTTTCCTGCAGGGGCCAATGAACTAAAGAAGCCTTTAATGGAGACTTTAACAATCTCAGGTGCGGCAAATGCGATGCTCGTTAACAGCAGACCTTCATTCAAAAACCCGGAATCTGTATTGTTGCATTTCAGGGAACTGGAAGGAAAACCGGCAGAGCTGACCCTTGAATCAAAGATCCCCGGGCGTCCAGTAAAACGAATTGTAGAGGTTAACGCCATAGGAAAAGCGTTGGGAAATCCGGTTCAATCCATAAAGCTAAATCCTTTTGAAGTGAAATTTTTTGAGGTTCAGTTTTAATATTTACAGTCTCCAAACTTAAAATTCTGAATAAAAAAATGCCACGAAGACTCAAAGACACGAAGATGCACGAAGTATTAAATTTTAGTCGGATCTACTTAGTGAAGCTTTGTGTCTTGGCGCCTTGGTGGCGGAAAACTTTTTTTTATGGATATAACACATTGGTCAAATGAAAAGACGCACATTCCTGGAATATGGCAGCCTGTGTGCCGCTGGATTGATTACATCTCCGGTTTTATTCGGATCACCAAATAGTAGCCTTTCTAATCCAAAGGAGATAAAAAAAGTACACCTGGTTTTTAAAACTCATCTCGATGTGGGTTTTACCAACCTTGCTGCAAAGGTGATTCAGATTTACATGGAGGAATTTATTCCGGGGGCCTTAAATCTGGCTGAAAATCTGCGAAATACCAATAAGGATAACCGCTTTGTCTGGACAACCGGATCATGGCTTATTTATCAGTTCCTTGAGAAAGCTGATCCATCAATGCGCCGGCGGATGGAAAAGGCGATTGAGCTGGATGATATTGTCTGGCATGGTTTACCCTTTACAATGCACTCCGAATTGGTGGATCCATCGCTTTACGATCTCGGAATTCAACTATCCGTAAATCTCGATAAACGATTTGGGAAGAAGACCATCGCCGCGAAAATGACCGATGTTCCGGGCCATTCGCGTGGAGTTGTCCCGCTTCTTGCGAAAAACGGAATAGAATTATTGCATATTGGGGTTAATCCTGCAAGCATGCCTCCTGATGTTCCGCCACTTTGTGTCTGGCGTGCACCGGATGGATCCGAAATTGTACTGATGTACCAAAAGGAGTATGGGAGTCAGATGGTCATTCCGGGGACACAAACGGTTGTTGCAATCTGCTTTACAAATGACAATCATGGACCTCATAAACCTGAAGAGATTGTTAAAATTTATGATGATCTGCGCAGGCAATATCCGAATGCTCACATCAAAGCATCTTCTCTTAACGCAATCGCAGCTGAGATTTCAACAATCCGGAATCAGCTTCCGGTAATAACTCCGGAATTGGGCGATACCTGGATTCATGGTCCTGGCAGCGATCCGTTGAAGGTTTCCAGATACAGGGAGATGTCCCGTTTAAGAAACAGCTGGTTAAAAGACAAAACGATAACCTTCGGTGATCCAAAAGATCTTGCCTTTGGAATTCCGCTGCTAATGGTAGCCGAACATACGTGGGGTCTTGATGTCAAAAAATATTTAGGCGATTATGATATTTATACTCCTGAAGCCTTCAAAATGGCTCGTTCAAAACCGAACTTTAAACGCATGGAGGAGTCATGGGAGGAGAAACGCCAGTATATAAATACAACAGTGGCTCAACTTCCTCCGGATATGGCATCAGAAGCCCGAAAAAAGCTGGAGAGTCTGAAGCCGATTCCTCCGGATAAATCTTCATTTACGAAACTTGAGAATCATAAACTGGAGTTTGATACTTTATTTTATGAGTTGCAAATAGATCCGATAACTGGCAGTATTACCCGATTAAAAGATAAAACCTCAGGAATTGAATGGGCCGGCAAGAATAATCCGCTTTGCCTCTTTGCGTATCAGACCTTTTCAAAACCCGATTTTGATAAATTTCAGAGCGAGTACCTCACCAATAAATTTCCTTGGGCGATTCAGGATTTTGGGAAAGAAGGAATTGAAACGGCAAATCCGGTTTCTAAAACATGGATGCCTGCTTTGAGAAATGCGTTTCTTAAAAAAGAGCCTGACGGAATAACTATTTTACTTGAATTGGCCGTTACTGACCAATCGGGGAAAACGGTTGGAGGTTGTCCAGAAAAGATAACCGTGGAGTTATTCTTCCCTTCTGCCCGGAAAGAGTTGCAGGTAACGTTGCAGTGGTTCGGCAAGCCAGCTTATCGTCTTCCGGAAGCTTCGTGGTTTTCGTTTATACCACCAATTCAGGAAGGTGATTGGATCTTAGATAAGATGGGACGACCGGTTAATTTCAGGGATGTGATCAAAAATGGAAACAGGAAATTGCATGCAATTATCGAAGATGTAAAATTTGAAAACAGGGCCCAAAAATGTTCAATTCAATCATTGGAGGCACCATTGGTTGCACCGGGTGAGCGGACCTTACTCAACTTTGACAATCGATTACCGGAGGCGAAGGATGGAATTCATTTTTGCCTGCATAATAATGTCTGGGGAACCAACTTTATGATGTGGTTTGAAAATGATATTAAATACCGGTTTGTTTTCAAAACTTAATTTTAAACTTGGTGAAACTTGGTGTCTTGGAGCCTCCTATATAACTCTTTTTAATCTCTTGATAATCAATATTGATTTTCGTCATATTTAAGCTGCTTGTTTTAATCGTGCTAATTGTTTTTCCAGTTTTTGGATTTTTTCTTCTTTGATTTTTTCTTGATTGTCAACAATT
>CAIVCR010000128.1 GCA_903904515.1 uncultured Bacteroidia bacterium | reverse complement strand
CGGGGCGGCATCGCCGCCCCGACACCCACACCTCCTCCAAAATGAAGCGTGTCATTTCGACGCAGTGAGGAATCTCTTTATTAATTAACCAAAAAAATTCTGTCATTAGTAGAAGCCTTGCACGAACCAGAATCCAACGGACTGGCAAGATCCTGAAGGCGACGAAGCAATCTCTCCGGTTTTATAGTCATTGCGAGGAACGTTGGTTGTCGTATTTGTTCCCGCAGGGAACTTGCTTAATTTGTTGTGACGAAGCAATCTCATCGGTATTACTGTCATTGCGAGGAACGTTGTTTGTCGTATTTGTTCCCGCAGGGAACTTGCTTAATTTGTTGTGACGAAGCAATCTCTACGTGAGAAGTAATTGTTGAGGATTAGAGTTTCTCATTTGCCATTCTTAGCACGGAGGAATTGCACTTCGACAGGCTCAGTGTACCACTTCGTCGCTCTTAGGGTCGCTCCTCGCAATGACAGTCCCCAAGGAATGGTCGCTCCTCACAATGACAGTCAGCATGAGGGACTGCTTTGTCCCCTATTTCTTCAGAATAACCATCGTTGCCCCGTAACCATATTCGCGGAATGAGGCATCCTGTGAAGCGTATTTGGAATATTTCCGCTGCAGTTCACGACGTAGTTCGTTCTTGAGAGTTCCATTCCCCACACCATGAATAAAGACAATCTTTTTCGCCCCTGAACTGATCGCTTTTGCTAACTCTTCATGAAACTTATTCATTTGAACAGTCAGCATCTCTGTATTGGTCAAATTAGTAAAATTATCGAGCAGTTCCTGGATATGCAGATCGATCTCAACCAGTTCCTGATCAGGCAATGCCACTACGGGCGCCTTCTTTTTCGGTTCTTTCTGTTCTATAGCCTGCTGAAAATCGCGTTCTGACAATTTTTCCAGCTCAGCTTTAAGGGGATTGTCCTGAAGCGGAATCACCATAACCGGCACCTTAAAAGGTTTGGTAACCACAAATGCATTTTGTTTGTAAAATTTCACAGCCGAGAGGGTAATCTCTTTCGGACTGAACGATTCGAGTTCCTTCGTACGCTTTCTGAAGCTCAGCCACTGAAAACAATATACCGGTAGTTCCGCGATCATCTCGGGCTTAATCAATCCCAGGTATACTTTTGAATTTGGAGAAGCAGAACCGGCAACAACAGTTTCATAGTTATATTTTGTCTTTTGTGAAAACCGGTAAAGCAGTGTATCATTGCAATTATTGACCAGGTATAACGATATGTTTCCCGTTGGCGGATTAGAGGGAATCTGAGGAACCAGGACAAAGAGATACTGTGGATCGTCTTTCCCGGCAACCTGATTTTTATCCGAGAACCAGGGTTCTTCAACCTTTTCGATCTTTTTTGGAGCGGCCTTTGCCGCCGGTTTTGTCTCAGCTATGGTATTACGTGATCTCCCGCTCTCATACGCATCGGAAGAATTCACAACAATCAGATTATTGATCAGTGTTGGAACCTCGAACCCATCGTCGGTTTCAACATTAACCATATCCTTATTAACGACAGCGGTAATCCGGCCTCCACCTACTTCGTTCAGAAATCTTACCTTGTCGCCTATTTTTAATACCATGTTTATTCGTTTTTACTATTAATTTGCATGCAATTCGGGTGATTTTTAAAATACCGCCTTGATAATTTGCCGGGTATTGTCAGATATTCCATAGGTATAAATGTGCAAACAGGGAACCTTATGTGCAATTAAGTCCCGTGATTGTTCAATGGCCCATTCAGTACCTACAGATCTGGCCTCATCATTGGTTTTACATTTGCGCACTTCACGGGCAAATGTTTCAGGAATATCGATGCTGAACAATTTAGGGAGAACATTGATTTGGTTAGTCATCGCAAGCGGCTTTATACCCGGGATAATAGGGACCGTAATTCCGATTGCCCTGCAACGATCCACAAAATCATAATATTTCTGATTATCAAAAAACATCTGGGTCACAATATAGTCCGCGCCGGCTTCCACCTTTGCCTTAAGATTAATCAGGTCAATATCGATATTGGAGGCTTCAAAATGTTTTTCCGGATATCCGGCCACCCCAATGCAGAAGTCAAGGGCAGCGTTATTTTTGATTTCAGGATCAAGATATCTCCCATGTTTAAGATTCACGATCTGTTCGACGAGTTCATTTGCATGGGCGTTTCCCCGGGGTTCCGGCATAAACATACTTTGAGATTTAAGTCCGTCACCCCGAAGGGCCAGAACGTTCTTTATCCCAAGAAAATTGAGGTCAAGAAGCATATTCTCAGTCTCTTCCTTAGTGAAACCTCCACAAACGACATGGGGGACAACGGGAATCTTATAGGCATTTTGAATTGCAGCAGCAATGGCAACGGTTCCCGGACGTTTCCTTACAATTTTTTTCTCCAATAGTCCACCGGGTAATTCCCGAAACTCCACCTCATCACGATGGGTTGTAATGTTGATATATTGTGGATTATAATCAATCAATTCATCTATAGTCCGATATAATTTATCTGCTTTTTGCCCCTTCAGCGGAGGGAGAAGTTCAAAGGAGAAAACTGTTTTACCGGATTCCTGGATAATATCAATAACTTTCATTGGTATAATTTATTTTTAATGGGTTCAAAGTTAAAGTTATTTAACCCGGACCATCGCCTCGTCGGCAAATGCAACCAGTGTTTCTTTATGTTGAACCGAAATAGTGATCTCTTCAAGTGCTCCCAAAGCTTTAGTATAATAATGGTGCATCAGGTCACGGGTAGCTTTGCTGACTCCCGTTTTCTCATAAATGGCGGTGATTACAGCTACTTTTTGTAACGGATCAAAATCTTGTTTTAACAACCAACTGTTTAATTCAGAAAGAGAGTCAGGATCGCACTTCTCAATAGCCTTCAGCAAGAGGAAGGTTTTTTTGTTGGCACAAATATCACCTCCTTGTTTTTTCCCAAATACTTCCGGGTCACCGTATACGTCAAGCCAGTCATCCTGCAACTGAAATGCAAGACCCACATTAATACCATATTCATAGAGCATATCCGCCTCAGCGGGATTCGCACCGGCTATTAATGCGCCGGTTTTAAGGCTGCATGCAATAAGAACAGCGGTTTTCAGCCGGATCATTTCGAGGTATTGTTCAATAGAAACCTGGTCAGCTTTTTCAAAATCCATATCCATTTGTTGCCCTTCACAAACTTCGAGGGCAGTTACCGAAAACAGTGAGAGTAAATCACTTAATCGCTCATTGTTTCCACCGATAAAGTACTTGAAAGCAAGGATCGACATCGCATCACCGCTCAGAATAGCCACGTTTTCACTATATTTCATGTGAACGGTTGGCAATCCCCGTCTCAGTTCAGCCTTATCCATGATATCGTCGTGGAGCAGGGTGAAATTATGGAAGATTTCAATCGCCATAGCTGCAGGTAGAACCTCCTCAACAGACTCTGAGAACATAGATGCAGCATACAACATCAGAGCTGGTCTGAGTCGCTTCCCCCCGATCGTAAGCGAGTAAGCGATCGGTTCGTAGAGCCTTCGGGGCGAGGTCTCTCTTATCTTCCCGATCTCCTCACGAAAAGATGCCTCAAAAAGGGTAACAAAACCATCTAAACTACTCATATTAAATAATATTGAATATTAATAATCAAGAATTAATTCAGTGTTGATAATCGGCTGACATCTGAATTTAAGAGCATAAACAACAGAGATTCTTTTACCATCTCAATTTAGGATTACAACGCCGATAACGGTAACCATGTCGCAAGAAGAGCCGGAAGGAACTGTTTCCCTTCCGGCTCTTCTCCCGAAACGGGTATGATTGCTAGCTAACCTCTTTCTTAAAACCCGAAAATTCAATATCCAAATGCGATTTCTCACCGGCATTCATCTTACAGATTCCTGAAAAACGGGCACCAGGCTCAACTGAAAATCGACCCATAATTAAATCTCCGGTAATGACGGCCGTTGATTTCAGCGACAGAAGATCGGTTACCGTAATCTCCCCCTCAACAGTGCCGGAAATTTCGGCAGTATTGGAGCGAATTTCACCTCTTATCCGCGCATCCGGTCCAAGAACAACACGCCCTTTACAATTGAGAATACCATCCAGAACTCCGTCAATACGGATATCTCCTTCAGAATCAATGTTTCCGATAATTTTCGTATCATGCGCTATGGAATTCAACGCTTTAACCTCATTGAAGACAGGCTTGGCCATTAATTAATGTTTTAAGTACAATTAATATAGGAATCACCTAAAATTTCTCAATACCCATCGAAGCAGATAAAATTCACTAAAAACCAGATTCTCACCAATTGATGAATTCATACATCAGTTATTGAAGACCCGTATCGGGCAAATTATACAGCTGCTATTTTCTCGATTGCCAGCTTACCTCTGTAGTAACCACAGTCCTGACATACGGTATGAAACTTTACAGTTGCGCCGCAGTTGGAACAAGTTGCTAATGTTGCAATAACCGCTTTATCGTGTGTTCTGCGTTTATCTCTTCTTGTCTTCGAATGTTTGTGCTTTGGATGTGCCATTTTTAATAATCTTAACTTTATTTATCAATAATTTTTTTCAAATCGTCCCATCTCGGATCAATCGGAGAACTCTGTTCTAAATCAGGTGATTTGTATTCATCCAATTTATGCAACATATCAGGATTACAAAGAGTTTTACCATTCTTACCTTCAGGGTGAACATGCCTTATCGGAATGCTTAACACGATGAATTCATAAATCAACTTTGCAATCTCTACCTGATGAGCTCCCGGATGGATATAAATTACTTCGTCCCCATCGTCAGTCTCCGTTTCGCTAAACTTAACCAACATCGGATAACTGCTTTTAACCGGTTGCATGTAATTGTCCAGACAACGGTCACAGATCAGTTCAACCTCCCCCTCAAGCTTAAATATCAATCTCAGATAGGTGGATCGTTTCTCCAGTTTAACCTGAACCATGACACTCCCTTTTGTTATTTCACTCTCCTCGAACCCGGTAAAAAAGCGATCATCAATTGAAAAATCAAATAAATGCGCCCCCTCCTTTAATCCGGAAAACTGAACAGTATATTGTGAAAGGTAGTTCATGCCATTCCCCCTTGTTTAAGACTCGCAAAAATATAAAAAAATCCAATACTACCGAATAATATTTTTTGATCTGTTTTCATTCCTAAATTCTTTCACTATTTTGCTATAATCCTCACACCCTTTCAGTGTTTTAATCACCATCCTGAAGGACGTTAATTCATTTTCAAATTTTCAAATTAGCCCATTGGCACATTAGCCCATTAGCCCATTAGCACATTAGCCCATTGGCACATTAGCCCATTAGCCCATTAGCCCATTCGCCCCTTTTCCATATCTCTCCCTCTTTCTATCACTCCGTCTCCTTCCCGCTCCCTGATTAACCGGTTCACGGTACGACAAATGCCTTCGGCATCAAAGCCACACTCCCTGTAAAGCTCCTCCTGGGTGCCGTGTTCGACAAACCGAACAGGTACTCCCAATCGGACAACGCTGACATGTTTATCGGATAACGCAAAATATTCTGAAACAGCACTCCCGAATCCACCATCGATTATTCC
The DNA here is from genome assembly GCA_903904515.1 of uncultured Bacteroidia bacterium. Taxonomy (GTDB): domain Bacteria; phylum Bacteroidota; class Bacteroidia; order Bacteroidales; family Prolixibacteraceae; genus JAAFHB01. The sequence continues at coordinate 12,276 of CAIVCR010000128.1, read as the reverse complement.
GTCTTCAACGGTTATTACAAGGTCGAATTTTGAAGCCACCTCCCTTAGGATCGTCTCATCAAGCGGTTTCACAAAACGCATGTCGTAATGAGCGCACGAAATCTCATGCACCTGCAGTTTGGCCACCGCTTCAACAACCATATTGCCTGCATGACCAACAGACAGGATTGCCAGCGTAGTGCCGTCACTGATTTTTCTCCCCTTTCCGATGGGGATCTCCTGAAACTCTTTTTTCCACTCTACAAGCGGCCCGTTTCCCCTTGGATACCGGATACTGAAAGGACCCTTTCCGGGAAGCTGTGCCGTATACATCAGGTTGCGCAATTCAACCTGATCCATAGGGGCTGAGACAATCATATTCGGAATATTCCTCATAAAGGCCAGATCGAATATTCCGTGATGTGTGGCGCCATCAGCTCCAACAAGTCCCCCCCTGTCGAGACAAAATACAACATTGAGATTCTGCAAAGCAACATCATGTATGATCTGATCGTACGAGCGCTGAATAAAGGAAGAGTAGATATTGACAAAGGGTAACATACCACCAACGGCCAAACCGGCCGCAAAAGTCACCGCATGTGGCTCGGCGATCCCAACATCAAAGGTGCGCTCGGGATAAACTTTCATCATCATGTTCAGCGAGCATCCCGAAGGCATTGCAGGGGTAATACCTACAATCTGACGATTTTGATCTGCAAGCTCAATAATGGTTTTTCCAAAGATATACTGATACTTGGGTGATTCTGAAATATCTGATGTAGTGGTGAATACCTCTCCGGTTTGAATATCAAATTTACCCGGTGCAGCATGCCATTTGGTTGCATCATTCTCGGCAGGAATGAACCCTTTCCCTTTCTTAGTAACCACATGCAGGATTTTAGGTCCGGGAATTGACTTTAAATCATGAAATATATGGACCAGTCCAACAACATCATGACCATCCACAGGTCCGAAATACCTGAAACCGAATGATTCAAACAGGTTGCTTTTGCGAAAAACAACCGATTTCAAGGCCTGCTGTTGCTGCTGAAGCATTTTTCGTGCCAACGGTCCAATCCATTTAAACTTTCCTAATGCTTTCCAGATCTTTGTTTTCAGACTGTTATAAACAGGCGAAATTTGCATCTGCACAAAATATTTGCTGATCCCGCCCACATTGGGATCAATCGACATATTGTTATAGTTAAGGATGACCAGCAGATCGGCATTGGAGGCCCCTGCGTTATTTAACCCCTCAAAGGCCATCCCACCGGTCATTGAACCATCCCCGATCACCGCAATTACCTTGCGGTCTTTTTCCCCTTTGAGATTAGAAGCAACCGCTATGCCTAACGCTGCGGAGATTGAGGTGGAGGAGTGACCCACTCCAAAGGCATCGTATTCACTCTCCGACATTTTGGGAAATCCGCTAATCCCTTTATAGATCCGGTTTGTTCCAAAGACTTTGCGTCTGCCTGTAAGTATTTTATGGCTGTAAGCCTGATGACCGACATCCCAAATCAACTGATCATAAGGTGTTTTGTATGCATAATGAAGCGCAACTGTCAGATCTACCACCCCTAGATTCGCACCAAGGTGACCAGGATTTGACGCCGCTTCACGGATGATAAACTCCCTTAACTCAGCACAAACCTGAGGAAGTTCACCCTCCTTTAACTTTCTGAGATCATCCGGAGAATCAATATGATTAAGCAAATTATTTTCTATATCAGCCATTAATAGAATCAAACATTATTAAAATATGATTAGGCAAAGGTAGAGATAAAACTCGACCTGATGATTCAATTTATCACCCTATTCAATATAACCATTTTCTTAAAGGATTGTTTTTGCAGGAACAAAAGGTTAATAAATCAAACAATACCTTTTATAATCCCACCAGGCTTCCATGGTTAAAATATTGAATTTCAACATCGTGTAGTCGTCGTTTCGACTCCGCTCAACGATCGCTTTATTCTGACTCGTCCTGATTTTTGTTTGCAGATCTGATGTTAAGCTAATAACTACATTTATAATCCTGTCACCCTTTCAGGGTTGGGTCGATGATAATTTCGTGTTTTTACTACAATCATGTCACCCCGTCGGGGTTTATAACAACCAAATTTAATGGGGAATAAACCATTTCTGGGTTTTGATCACCATCCTGAAGTAGATTACTTCATTTTCAAATTTTCAAATTGGCACATTTTCAAATTGGCACATTAGCAAATTGGCACATTAGCAAATTGGCACATTATGACTCGCCCCTTCGCCCCACTTGCACTGAGCGTTGTTTGCTGAGCGTAGTCGAAGCAAGTCGAAGTGTCGCCCAGTCGTCCCGTCTCTCCTTCTCCCCGTCTCTCAGTCTCCCCGTCTCCTTTTACTTCGCCCTCCAGACCGATTTTAGCTCATAGGCCTCTAATTCGTCAATCATCACCTCTCCACCCTGTGTCCAGAATGTCAGATCCTTATCATTTTCTGCAGGCGTAAAACAGCTGCTCAGTACAACTTCACCGTCATTGGCAAAGATTTCAATGGAAGAACGATCGACCAGTATTTCCAGCTGCAGGATGCCTCCCTTAGGCTCAACAATAGCATGTCCACCCATACATTCCAGTGTTTTTTTGCCCGAATCATACCGGATCTCTGTCCCAATCTCTTTTTTTCCGTTTCGAATGATAAACCCAAACCCATCGGAGGTTTCAGGATTAAATTTCGCTTTAATATGAATTGCATCACCACTGATTGATCCAACAATATTTCCCTTTAATCCGGGAATGATATTTTTCATTTTCTTGACCATCCCTTTATCGTGTAAGGTGGTTATTGCCTCCACCGGCTTTTTGCAAAGTGTCGGTCCCGATTTAGTTGTTCGCAGGGAGAGTTCACACGGAAAAGTCATCTGACCATTAAACGGCATCTCCGGAAATTCACAACCTCGCATCCAGGCTAGCTGAACCAGCTTCCCGCCCGGACAGTTCGACCAGGTTTGAGTCGCATAAAAATTCTTACCATAATCGAGCACTTTCAGCCCCGATTCAGGAGTAAATGTTTTCCCGTCGAACGAACCAACTTTGTATTCACCACTACCTCCGAGAAGAACCCATTTTGTTTTCTCTTTATCGCCGTCAAGCGGAAGTTCAAAAAGATCGGGGCACTCGTAGAACCCTACGATATGACTTTGCAATTCCCAGTTAATCAGATCCCTGGAAGTAAATATCGAGATCCCCTGCTTCTTTACATCCCCATCCGGTTTGCGGTACAGCACCATTACCCAATTTCCCGAAGGAGCATGAAAGAAAACCTTAGGATCGCGGGCATCATCTTTTGCAAATGGAATCACCGGATTTTTTGTGTATTTTTTCCAGGTACGCCCCTTATCATTGCTGTAGGCCAACCGCTGACCGCACTCCCAGCTGGTATAATAAATCAACAATGTTTTTTCGTCCCCCTGTTGCAACCCTGCGGTATTTTTTTCATCCACCAACGCACAACCCGAATAGGCAGTGCCATGACTCTTGTCTTTGGAATCCTCATCAGGCATTATTGCAACCGGAAGATGTTCCCAGTGAATCAGGTCTTTACTTATTGCATGACCCCAGTGCATAAATCCCCACTCATTGCCATTGGGATTATACTGGTAAAAAAGGTGATATTCTCCGCCGTAATAAACCAGCCCGTTAGGATCGTTCATCCAGTTTTTCTCGGGAGAAAAATGGTATTGAGGACGGTATTTTTCATTGTAATATTTGATCTCCGATTTATTGGAAGAAGTTGTAAAGGAGAAGGTAAGCGCAATCAAAAACAGAAGCAAGTATTTCATCTTAAAATAATTATACATTATTTGGTGGCTTATTCAGTTGATGCCAAAGATAGATAATCTAATTGATTTCTTGCACCAAAGGTTCTAAATTGTACCTTTGTCTCCGATTAATTACAGATATGAGAAGAGACGAAATTGAGATAATGGCTCCTGTTGGCTCCTATGAAGCGTTGATGGCGGCAATACATGCAGGTGCAGGTTCAGTCTATTTTGGTGTGGAGCATCTGAACATGAGGGCCCGCTCTGCAAATAACTTTACCATCGAAGATCTCAGGGAGATCTCCAGGCGATGTCAGAAGGCAGGGGTAAAAACCTACCTTACCATCAACGTGGAGGTCTTTGACGAAGAGTTTTCTATCCTTTCAGAAGTGCTGACTGCTGCACGCGATGCAGGAATCTCAGCGGTTATTGCAGCCGATATGTCGGTGATCCAGCAATGCCGCGAACTGGGTATTGAGGTACATATCTCGACACAGGTCAATATCACCAATTATGAAGCGGTGAAATTTTATGCTCAATTTGCCGATGTGATGGTCCTTGCCCGTGAAATGAACCTGGGCAGGGTCATGAACATCTCCGAAAAAATAAGGGAAAATCAGCTGCGTGGTCCTTCCGGAAACCTGGTCCGGCTTGAGATGTTCGTCCATGGTGCCCTCTGTATGGCAACCTCCGGAAAGTGCTACCTTTCGCTCCACGAAACACACTCCTCAGCCAATCGTGGCTCATGCATGCAGGCTTGCAGACGGGCATACGTGGTGACAGACAAGGAGACCGGACGTGAGCTGGAGGTCGACAACGAATATATAATGTCTCCAAAAGACCTGAAAACCATCCACTTTCTAAATAAAATTCTTGATTCAGGGGTTACCGTTCTGAAAATTGAAGGGAGAGCCCGAAGCCCTGAATATGTCAAAACCGTTGTGGAATGTTATCATGAGGCAGTTGATGCCTGGTGTGACGACACGTTTACGGAAGAAAAAATAACGGGCTGGGATAACCGCCTTGCGACAGTCTTCAATCGCGGATTCTGGGACGGTTACTACCTTGGGCAACGCCTCGGGGAGTGGAGTGCCAACTATGGTTCACTGGCGACAAAGAAAAAAATCTATACGGGAAAGGTGACCAATTATTTTGCGAACATTGGCGTGGCTGAAATAAAACTTGAAACCGGAGGTCTGAAAGTCGGCGATGAAATGATTGTTAACGGACCAAGTACAGGGGTGATTGAGCTAAAAATTGAAGAGATCAGGGTTGGCCTGGAATCGGTTGATGAGGCTAAGAAGGGAGAACTCTGCTCCGTCTGCGTCGGAACAAAACTCCGCCGCTCTGATAAGGTCTATAAGCTTGTCGATGCAGCAATGGTAAAATCACAGTAGGCTTATCTTCCCATTTCCCGTTTGCGCAAATATAGCTCATGCTCTTTTTTATAAACTTCGCCGCGTGGTAATAAAAGTTGGAAAATAACTGCCTCATCGGTTAACTTTAAAATTAAGACTAATCGGTAGTCGCCCATCTTAATTCGATAGGATTGCTGTAATCCAACCATTTTAACACAATTAGTTAACTCGCTTATATTCTTTGCAGACTTAACTTCGTTTACAATCTTTTGCAGCGAAGACTTATATTTACCGGTTAACTCATAGGCCGTCTTTACGAATTGTTTGGAGTATTCTACATTCATTTATTTAACCATAATTCAAACTTTTCCTTTTCCTCAATTGAAACAATCTCCTGACTTTCTGGATTTCTTAGAAATTCACGGTAAATAATCTCTTCATTCAGCATTTTTGCCTCATTATCTAATACGGTTTCAATGTAAACTTTCAAATTTTTTCCATTTGCGGATGCCAAAACAGACAGTGCACGGAAAGTCTCCTCTGCAAGATCAATGTTTTTACGCTTCTTATTTCCTGCATTAATTGTACTCATATTTTTTTATACAAATATACATCATATACCTGGAATATATAAATAGCCCTATATAAATTATTTTTATATATTATTTTAGGTGTAATTAACAGTGATAAACTATATTTACAATGATTTCTAAAACCAGAGCAACGGAGCCCTATGGGTAAAAAGATTATTGTCGTCATTACGATCCTGCTGATCGTCGGGTTATTCACCGGCTGGTATCTTTTTACGCGCGAATCGAAATACCTTGGAACCTCTGCCTTCATGGCAATTCCCGCAAATACCCCCGTGGTCATCCGTATCCACCATCTCAAAGATTACACTTCCCGGTCACTGAAAAACCAAATCTGGAAAACCACTTCAGCATTTCCAGGTGTGGCATCATTATATGATAAACTAAGATTTGCCGATTCGCTGTTCAGCCAATATCCAAACCCTGATAATCCATTTAAAAACAAAGAATTAACAATCGCTTTGCAAGAGAGAAACAATCAACTTCACTGGCTTTCCCTGATTGAACTTTCAAGTTTGTCCGAAAAAAGTGAACTGGCCGATCTGATTGAAAAATATATCCGGCGAAAAGGTGCATCTGCTCAGGTAATCAAAACAGGAAAGGCCGAACTGCACGAATATATGTGGAAAACAGGAGAAACAAAAAACCATTACTATTCCACCTTTTTTCGGGGACTCTTTCTTGGATGTGATGACAGGATAGTGCTTGAAGAGGCCGTTTCACATCTTGAAAATCCCGCCACCGCAGGGATCCCGGCATTCGAAAAGGCAAACAAGAGCAAGGCTGACAATGTTGATGCGCAGATTTACGTGAACCATAAAACGACACCGCAATTTTTCAGGGAACTTTTCTCAACCCCTTTCATCGAAAGACTCCAGGGGTCAGCCCCTCCGGCAATATGGTCAGAAATCGACCTGACCCAAAAAGCAGACGAACTTATCCTCAATGGGTTTAGTTACACTTCTGATTCATTGAATACTCAACTTGGAATTTTCCTGCATCAAAAGCCCGACTCATTGAGACTGGTCCATCTTTTTCCTGCGGAAACGTCGTTCTTTCTGGGTTATGTAATCAATGATAATCCGCGGTTCTTCTCTGATTATGAACGCCTGCTTACTTCTAATCACACCTTCGATAAATACCGTCAATCATTAAACGAAATTGATACGACCTATGGTATCAACCTGCAGAAACTGATTCTGGACCATCTTGATGGATCAGCCGCGATCGCCTTTACACGCCCTGATCCTACAATGATTCAGGAGAATAAATACCTTTTTATCAGGGTAAACAGTGGAAGTCAGACTGAAGAGGCGATGTTCCCCCTGGCGCTCACGATACCGGGACATAAAAAAAAGGAGAAGCCCAAAAATTACACGATTTACCAGATAGATAAAGAAACAGAATTCAAAATCTATCAAACTCCGGTAACCGATTTTGGCAAACGGGTATTCGGAGAACTCTTTGCCGATGTGGCAACCGGTTATTACACGTTCTATGATAATTGCCTGATCATGGGCTCCTCATTCGAATCACTGGGAAGAGTTCTGCGATCCAATATCTTGCACGAAACATTAGCTAATGATCACACCTTCCGTCAATTTACATCGGGGTTATCCGACCGGCTCAACATTTATCTGTGGAGTTCACCGGGCAGGGCTCTCCCCTTCTTTAAAGAGATTCTTTCGTCAAATACTTACAAAAACAGTGAAAAAAATCACCAGGCGTTATTGAAAATAGAATCTTTTGGATGGCAGATCGGCAACGAAAACGGGATGATCTATAACATGGCGCGGTTGAAATATAATCCCGAAGTCCATGAAAGCCCCGCCTCACTTCTCTGGAGAAGTCAGGTTGGAGGTCCGCTTATGACTGGACCTCAGTTATTGACAAGCACTTCCGGCAACAACCAATCTGCAATTGTACTTCAGGATGAGGAATTCAACATTACATTTGTCAGCCCCGACGGACGTATAATATCCAAAACAAAACTAAAAGGGCCCATAAAAAGCGGGATTACCCGTGTTGAGGGGAGTAGTGAAAGTCACACGAGGTACGTCTTCGGTACAACAGAGACCTTGGAGATGATCAATCAGGAAGGAAACAACGAGCCTCATTTCCCGGTAAAACTGCCCTCGGCAGCCACCAACGGTGTTACGGTCTGCGACTATGAACAAAATAATGATTACCGGTTTTTTATTGCGTGTAAAGACCATAAAGTCTATCTCTATGATAAAAAAGGGAAGTTAGTGACTGGCTGGGTGCCGTCAAAGAGTGAGCATGATGTGGTTAACCCGGTTCAGTTTTTCCGGATTGGGAATAAGGATCATCTCGTTTATACCGATAAAAACCGCATTTACCTGCTCGATCGGAAAGGAAAGCCCATTGTAACGGTCAGGGGCGATTTCACCTTCTCGAACAACGGGTTCACCCTGATTCCAAAATCGGGAAAAACCGCAGCCAGGATTGTTACTACTGATGCAAACGGTACAATATTATCGATCGGGTTTGATGGGACAGTGAAAAAAGTGACGGTTGATAAATTTTCAGCAGCTCACCATTTTGTATGTCTTAACAGTGGCATGGGAAATGTGCCAAATTACCTTTTTTTGGATGGGGATTCTCTTGTAGCTTATAACCTTAATGGGGGAAAGCTCTTCACCCGAAAATTCAACCATCCAATCGGCACTCCGCCACAACTGTTCACCTTTCCTGATAAAACCCTGAGAATCGGCATTACCGATGCAGTTGAGAATAAGATATACCTTTTGAATAGTGATGGCACTGTGTGTGAAGGTTTTCCACTTGAGGGAAGCACTCCCTTTGCATTGAGTTTCCCTTCCGGCCAAAACGGACCCTTTAACCTTTTCACCGGCACTGCGGATGGGTACTTGAATAAATACGGGGTAAAATAAAAAATTCCCCCGGCAACAATGAAAATATCTCCCAATTTTCTTTTATGAAATTATAAGAATGGACTTTATGTTGAAAAGCAGGAAGCACTACCTCTGATATACCAGGAGGTAAAAATGGAGATTAGCTATAGGATTGATCTTCTGGTTGAACTAAAATTAGTTATTGAAACCAAAGCTGTTGAAGCCCTGAATGATTTGCATTTAGCACAAATTTTAACGTATCTCAAATTATCAACCTGCAAGTTAGGTCTACTGATAAATTTCAATTCGTGCTTTTTAAGGATGGAGTTAAGCGAGTCATAAATGGTACGTTGTAAAGGTGCGTAATGCGATTTACTACTCATTTTTCACCACTAAATTCAATAAATACAATTCTCTTAATTGTGCCCTTTGTGAAAAACCTTGTGCGCTTTGTGGTTAGGAATTTCACCACAATGGTCACAAGGAAAAAACACAAGGATTACCAAATACAAACCACCTAAATTTTCATTCCTTAATTCCCATCTTCCCATCTCAAAATCTTAATTTATCTTAACACACTTACACTTCGATAACCAAAACATCTAAAAATTTCCTAAATTTGCGTCGATTATCAAAATCAACATAGATGGAACTATATATCCTGCTTAATATTGTCTCGTTTTTCGACCTGTTGATGATTCTTCTGGTGGTCTATTACGGATTTAAATTCCTGATCCGCTTTATCGCCCCTCGTGTTGTTGATAACGCAGCAAACAAGATTTTCCAGGATATGCAAAATAAGGCGGCATCGAATCAGAGCCGAAATACGGTGCGGAAGGGAGATGTAACAATCGATTATTCCAACAAAAAACCGAAACAATTCGGACGTAAGGATGGCGATTATATCGAGTTTGAGGAGATCGATGACAAAAAATAAAATTCTATAAAACAGTTAATAATACTTACTTAATAATTAGAGCACCCTTTTGCTCTACATACTACTATTATGGCCCAGGAAGATTTATTCAAAAAATTGATAGCACATTGCAAGGAATATGGCTACGTATTCCCATCCAGCGAAATCTACGACGGACTCAGCGCGGTATACGACTACGGTCAATATGGCGTCGAACTGAAAAACAACATCAAGAAATACTGGTGGGATTCGATGGTTCTGCTTCATGAAAATATCGTTGGAATTGACTCAGCTATATTTATGCACCCCACGATCTGGAAAGCTTCCGGCCATGTCGACGCATTTAATGACCCATTGATCGATAACCGCGATTCTAAAAAAAGATACCGTGCCGACGTACTCATCGAAGAGCAGCTCGCTAAGATCGAAGGAAAGATAGAGAAAGAGGTCGAAAAGGCGAAGGGGAGATTTGGCGATAGTTTCGATGAAACTCAGTTTCGCGCGACCAATGGCCGTGTGCTTGAATCCCAGGCTAAATGGGATGAGTTGCACAACCGCTTTGCAGAAGCTTTAAACAACGCCGATCTCGTTGAATTAAAACAAATTATCGAGGATCAGGAGATTGTCTGCCCCGTCTCAGGCACCCGTAACTGGACCGAAGTGCGCCAGTTTAACCTGATGTTCTCCACAGATATGGGATCTACCGCAGATGGATCGCAGAAAATCTACCTTCGTCCTGAAACGGCGCAGGGGATCTTTGTCAATTATATGAATGTCCAGAAGTCGGGGCGTATGAAAATCCCGTTTGGAATAGCGCAGATTGGAAAAGCATTCAGAAACGAGATTGTAGCCCGTCAGTTTATCTTCCGGATGCGGGAGTTTGAGCAGATGGAACTTCAGTTCTTTGTCCGCCCGGGCACAGAACTCGAATGGTTCGAAAAATGGAAGGAGCTGCGCATCAAATGGCACCAGGCGCTGGGATTTGGCGTAGAGAACTACCGTTTCCACGTGCATGAAAAACTCGCTCATTATGCCAACGCAGCAGTCGACATCGAGTACAAGTTCCCCTTTGGTTTTAAAGAGGTTGAAGGGATCCATTCCCGTACCGATTATGACCTGTCGCAACACCAGAAATTTTCAGGCAAAAAGATCCAGTATTTCGATCCTGAACTCAACGAGTCGTATGTCCCGTTTGTTGTAGAGACATCAATTGGTGTCGACCGCATGTTTTTACAAATAATCTCCGCCGCATACCATGAAGAGGTAGTCCAGGATGCCAACGGACAAAAAGATACCCGTGTGGTCCTCCGCCTGCCCGCCCCTATTGCCCCTGTAAAACTGGCTGTAATGCCATTGATTAAAAAAGACGGTCTGCCCGAAAAAGCGCGGGAAATTATTGATGAATTGAAATTTGATTTCAATTGTCAGTATGATGAGAAAGATTCAATCGGGAAACGTTACCGTCGTCAGGATGCCATTGGGACACCCTTCTGTGTAACGGTCGATCACGACACTGCAGCTGACAATACGGTGACTATCCGTTACCGCGATACGATGCTCCAGGAACGGGTTCAGATCGCTCAATTACGCGATATTATTCTGAAAGAGGTAAGTTTCAGAAAACTGTTTTCCAGTTTGAGGTAGATTCATGACACGGGGATGACCACTCCCCGATTTCATACTGTTTTATTTGCAGCCAGCAAGTACTCCTTGTGACTCAGGTGGCGAAGCTTTGTAAACCAGCCATTTAATTAACAATTAAAAGATTATCAATACCAATCATTAAACCATCAATGATTGGTATTGATAATTCTATCTCTATTTAATTACAGAAAATCTCATTCCTAACCAGCAACTCATCCCCCTGCAATTATTCCATTTTAAGCTACATCTGTTTGCAAACAAGGAACACTTATTGTAAAAATAATATACACACATCAATTAATTTACAATAGTGTGTCATAAAATTAGGGGTTTAACTATCTTTGTGATGATACTAAAGGATTCAAAATCCGTTGTATCTCCACGCCGATAGTTAAGATTTGACGCATCTGCAGTTTTATCCTTAAAATCCGTGATAAATAATAAATAGTATCATTCATCTGTTTATAATTCGATTTTTAATTTCCAGATGGAACTCGCCATCATTAATCATCCTCGTGTGTGATTAACTATTTCTAATGGCTCGTTTCGTTGGTTAAGAAATAATGATATTTTGCCGATATTATCTTGAGACAGGTAACAATCGGAAATGAATAACTATTTTGACAATCTTAACAAACTAAGGCAACCTTAGCTAAACCGGATCTCCCTGTGGGAGTGAGAGGGCGAAGCTGTAAGAATCAGTGCTCACTGTCATTGCGAGGAGCGACCTTTCCGAGTGAACTGTCATTGCGAGGAGGCCGTCTTCAAACGGCCGACGAAGCAATCTCCTGGTGTGTGCTGTCATTGCGAGGAGCGACCTTAGGAGCGACGAAGCAATCCCACCGTGCTCACTGTCATTGCGAGGAGCGACCTTAGGAGCGACGAAGCAATCTCCTGGTGTGTGCTGTCATTGCGAGGAGCGACCTTAGGAGCGACGAAGCAATCCCTGGTGTGTGCTGTCAATGCGAGGAGCGACCTTAGGAGCGACGAAGCAATCCCTCCGTGCTAAGAATGACAAAAGAAAAACTCTCATCCTTTACAATTGCTCTTCACGATGGGATTGCTTCGTCACAACAAATTACCATAGTTCCTGCGGAACAACACGACCAAT
>CAIVCR010000127.1 GCA_903904515.1 uncultured Bacteroidia bacterium | reverse complement strand
GGATGGCCATAATTAAAGTAATTAACTGGTAATTAATACTTTAAAGATACAAATTCCCGCGGTTTTAACCTAATAAATAATGAGTTATTTTACTGTAAATCAGATAAATAACTAAGTTTTGAACGAACTATTGCATTAGACAATTATTTTGCATATGGCTTTACCGGTGATTCTGCAGCTTCACGCGCTTTGGATGACACCCAGATTGCAGCAAAAGGGCTCAAGAGAAATGACTTTAATTTCCAGGTAGGTGATGCGAAAATCCGGAATTGCCAGTTTTTCCTCAACAGTGAATTCAAAATCTGCTCAAAAGTGAGAGGCTATCTGTTTGGAGGCTCAAGCTACAGGCAGGGAGTCGGATTCGGATTCAGACGCTTGCCAAGCGAGCTTTCATCTGAAGCACTGGCTGTTTATCCCAATGGCTTTCAGCCGGAACTTCAATCCAAAATTGTCGACCACTCCTTTTCTGCCGGGATCAAATATGATATTAACAGCTGGAATCTTGATGTGAGCAACACCCTGGGTTTTAATCAGTTTAACTATGGGGTTGAAAAATCATTCAATTACGCCTTGGGAAGCAGCAGTCCAACGAGTTTTAATGCAGGATATCACAACTTTTTGCAAAATACGATCAATGTCACCGCAAACAGAAAATATAATTTTTTAGCGGGACTTAATGTCGCTTTAGGAGCAGATTAACGGATTGAAAAGTATAAAATCGGAGCCGGCGATAATGCCTCATCTCAGGGTTCAGGTTCCGAATCGTTTCCGGGATTTGGTTCCAACAATGCTGTCGATGCCTCACGCACAAATAGCGCTGCCTTTCTCCAGGGTGATCTGGACATTACTAAAAAACTATTTGTAGGTACTGCGATCCGCTACGAGAATTATTCGGATTTTGGAAGCACCTTTAATTATAAGATCGCTGCCAGATGGGAATTGGCGGACAAATTTGCTCTCCGTTCAGCGTTTAGCACAGGATTCAGGGCTCCATCACTTCAGCAGAGCTATTTTAACAATATCGCAACCGATGTTGTTGATGGCGTTTTACTTAACTCAGGAATTTTCCGGAATAACAGCGACGTTGCCAATGCGATTGGAATTCAGAAATTAAAACAGGAGACCTCCACGAACCTAAGTGCAGGGTTTACCTGGAACCCGATCAGTGACCTGAGTTTTTCTGTTGATGGTTATCAGATAAATATCGATAACCGCGTAATTCTTACGGGTAATCTGGGTAACGATTCCTATGGCGATCCGGTAGCTGAAATCCGGGACTTTTTCAAACCTTACAATGCTCAGACCGGTCGTTTCTTTACCAATGCTATCAACACCAAAACAAAGGGAATTGATGCTGTGGTAAGTTACAAGTGGCGTTTCACCAAAGGAGTTCTGGATATTTCGCTGGCTTATAACCACAACCAGACCAAAATTGACCGCAACAACGACGGGTCAATCAAATACAATGAATTTCCTGAGTTTTTAAAGAAATTTCCCGATCAAAAGGATGTCTTCTTTGGTCCTCAGGAGCAGAGTCTAATTGAAACCAATACCCCGTTGGATAAAGGGGCGTTGCGATTAAACTATGCCGTTAACAAATGGAATTTCTTACTCGGCAACACCTATTTTGGTGAGGTAACACGGAATGGATTTCCATTTGGGGTAGCTCAGAAACATTCTCCCAAAGTGGTTACAGACCTCTCGGTAGGCTATAATATCCTTTCGAACCTGACGCTTACCGTAGGGGCAAGTAACCTGTTGAATGTATATCCCGATTTACAGGCTTATGGAAACTCCTATTTTGGGGTCTTTAAATATGCACCTGTGCAAATGGGGACTACTGGATCGTACTATTTTGGCCGGTTAAGTTTCCGGTTATAAAATTTGGAGCTTAAATATTTGTCTTGCCACAAAAAAATGAATACCATTGCGGCCTAATTAAATTGTATTGAAAAAGATTTCATGGATTACAGCAGCCGCACTCGTGGTTTCGAATATGATCGGAACAGGAGTTTTTACCTCATTGGGTTACCAGGTTGCTTATCTGAATAATACGGTCACGATCCTGCTGCTTTGGGCCCTTGGCGGATTACTGGCACTTTTTGGCACCTTTTGTTATGCCGAATTAGGCAATTACTATAAAAAATCCGGGGGGGATTATATTTTTCTCTCCCGGGCTTTTCATCCCATTTTGGGTTATTTAAGCAGCTGGATCTCGCTTATTGTTGGCTTTTCAGCTCCCGTTTCATTAGCTGCCCTTGCGATGACCAAGTATTTACAGGTCTTTGGCTGGGATTTGGGGAAAGGATTTGCCGTTTGGGTGATTGTCCTGGTCGCAATTTCACAATCCATAAGCTTGCGGTCAAGCAGTAATTTCCAAAACATATTTACTGTAATTAAGGTGCTGTTTGTTGTGGGGTTGATTATCCTTGGACTATCCATGGCATCCCAGGGGGTGAATTCACTGCGGTGGGATAATTCATGGATTTCAGAGATAAAGACTCCTTCGTTTGCCTTCTCGCTCGTCTTCGTCTCCTTTGCATATACAGGATGGAATTCAGCATCATATATCGTATCCGAGATAAAAAACCCCCGGAAAAACCTCTCAAAGGCGCTCATATTGGGTACACTTTTTGTCTCCACAATCTATATCCTGCTCAATTTTGTATTCCTGAAACATGCATCGATAGCTTTAATGTCGAATCAGGAGGATGTCGCCTCACTTGCTGCCCGCAATTTTCTAGGATCGACGGGAGCCAAATGGGTCTGCTTTTTTATCTCCGTCCAGCTGATTGCTACAATAAGCGGCTACTTATGGATCGGATCAAGGGTTTGCTTCGCCACCTCCAAAGAGCATAAGCTCTGGAGTTTTATGAATCGATCAAGAAATGAAACCCCCTATATTGCTATCTGGATTCAGGCATTTATTGCAATTTTGATCATCGCTTCAGGTGGGTTTGCCGAAATTTTCGTGTATGCCTCATTCGTTTTGCAATTTATAAGCGTTATTGCCGTTGCCACGGTATTCCGGATTCCAAAGAATCAACTGATGCTGTTCAAAGGGAACTACTTTTATATATTCCCGGTGATCTATATTGTTTTCGGAGTTTACATTTGCGTTTTTACCTTTATCCAGCATCCAACCGAAAGTCTTATCGGGCTTTCGACCATCATGTCAGGGCTGATTCTTTACCTCTTCGATAAGGAAAAAATGGTGATCAGAGGCTGAAGATTCTTGTACTATTCTTTTTTGCCAGGGAATTTATCAATTTTCGACTGTAGAGGCGTAGCCTCGAACAATATGGTACCAATCACCGTCAACTGACGGACGTCGTTACAACATGATTCGAGTCAATGGCTCTTGTGTTTTAACTAATTAAAATATAAGGCGTTGGTTTAATAATTTGGTGTCCTATATTGTATTTATATCATTCCTTAATACGCTTTAGCTAACCCAAATCAATTTAAAAGTTGTCCCATTTCAACCCCCAAGTTGTTTCCTCAATTTGTAAATTGTCTATTTGAATTGTATAAAAGAATAACTTTGGCACACTTTAAAAGCATAATCAATTCAACTAATGGTTTGCATAATTTTAAATAGGATGCGAAACCAATTAAATAAATAAAACTTATGAGCGAATTCGACAGTCGTGCCCGCGTATGGGACAAAGATAAAATACACCTTGAACGTTCAGAAGCTATTGCTATAGAACTTCAACGGATGATACCGATCCAACCTTCGATGAAAGCTATGGAATATGGTGCAGGTACTGGGTTATTAAGCTTTTTGCTTAAAGATATATTTTCTGAGATTACCCTGATGGATAGCTCCCGCGAGATGGTTGAAGTGTGTAAGGAGAAGTGTGACTATTTTAAAACCAGTCATATTACTCCGCTTTGGTTTGATCTTGAACATCAGGATTTTGATGGCAAATTTGATGTCATCTATAACCAGATGGTTTTGCACCATGTCACAGATATTGATCTTATTTTCAATAAATTCCATTCTCTGCTTAATCCCGGAGGATATCTGGCTATTGCAGATTTATATCCTGAGGATGGTTCGTTTCATGGCCTGGATGTTAAGGTTCACTGGGGATTTGATCCTGCAGAACTAGCTGTAAAGCTTAAAAATCATGGATTTAAGACCGTTGAATTCCAGGAAAGTTTCAGGATGAAACGGGATTCAGGAAGGGTATACCCCATATTCCTGCTTGTTGCGCAGAAGTAATTTAGCGCAGATTTTATTTAAATTCCCAATCAGAGAGTGCAGAAACATTCTGCGATTTAGAGTCTCATGCCAAGGCACAAAGCCACAAAGAAATAGAACTTTGCGACTTTGCGTCTTTGCGTGAGTTTTTTTCCTACGAATGTCCCCCTACCACAATCCGCATAATTTTAATATTCAGAACGACAAACCGCCAGGCCTGCCAAAGCAGGTTGCTGCGCCAGAATTTTGTTCCCTTCGTTGGTAGTGGTGGATACGATTCATCGTAATACCCCCGAACTATATTTTTTCCCATGATGTATATTTTTTATATTAATAAATAGCACTTAATTATTCGGGTAAAAGCCACCAGAACGGATACCCTTTCGCCTTATGAATAAACATATAGTGGAGGAATAATTTAATCCAATGCCCGGCAAGTCCTGCTTCTCCTATGGTATAGTTGATATCGCGGCCCCACTCGGGAAATTTCTGCCAGTCGGGAACAATTGGAAATACGGTCATCGTCGCTGCATTTCCCCTGAACATACTAAAGCCTGCAGAGACAACACATGCCGCGCCCATCTTCCCCATTGAGGCCTGGTGTTTAAACCCGGTCTTTCCGGTTTTTATCTGGTTTACAATATTTAAGGCAACAATTTTACCAGTTACACCCGATGGCATTCCTGTCCGTGGAGGAGCCGGGGTGATCAATGTGCCGTTGGGACTTTTCATCGGTTTTGAGATCTGATGTGGAGGGGCAAAGGCAATACCGGTAGCAAAGATATTGGCGTATGCCGGATTCTGGTAGACCGATGGCCAATCCTCAACACTCCAGTCCTCGAATGCCTTACCCGAATAGTCGGCATCAACTTTCATAAAGCCACTTGGTGCGAAAAGTTTCGGTGTGATATCTTCTCCTGATTTATCATAGGCCTTCAACCCTACACCGGCGAAAGCGGGTATTAGCATAGCAAAATCGAATGGTTCGGTATGCATCTGTCCGTCGAGCGTTTCATAATGGACTAATCCCTCTTCAACTTTGTTAACTCCTGCACGCTTAATCCAGCGGATGCCATATTCGGCAAAGATCGATTCGCTGAAAACCTTTGTTGGGGTAACATAGCCACCCCGTTTTATAAATGCGCCTCCCATTCCGAAATCGCCCAGTTCATATTCATTCGAAATCCAGGTGATATCGGCCATATGCAAGAGGCCGCGGGATTTTATCTCATAAGCTACATTGAGTGCATATTCAAAAGCGGCGCCCTGACATGTAGCCGTTGGGTGGCCTGTTCCGATAAGAAAACGGAGTTTCTCCCCATTTTCCATACGTGTAAGACAGGTTTGCAGTGCGTCCCAGGTTGCCACTGCATGATCGCATGAACAGACAGAGTGAGTGAATTTGTTTGGACCCAGCCCTTCGGTGGCTTCAAAATTAAGTTTTGGTCCCGTCGCATTAACCAGATAATCGTAATCTACCGTATCGGTTTCACCGCGGCGTGCTTCATTGGTATATTCAATTGAGATATAAGGCCGGCTTATCGACTGATCACCTTCAGGATAAACGGCAGTTGCTTTAGCTTGTCTGAAATCGATTTTCCAACGATCATAAACGGGTTGGAGCTTAAACCGGACCTGATCGATTTTCATCTTCCCGACGCCCACCCAGATATTGGAAGGGATCCATTGGTAATAGGCCCCCGGACTTACAACGACTACCTCATGCCTACGTCCAAGTTTTTTCTTGATGAAAGCCGCCGCGGTATGCCCTGAGATACCGGCGCCCAATACAACAATTTTTGCCATATCGAATATTTAAAATTTAATTTGGAATTAATTTCTAAATGCAAATAAAATTAGTTTGGAAACGTGGGGTAAATGATTACCCGAATTATCATTACTATAAAGGTAGTTAAATTCAGTTGTTTGGTTCTTAAAATGAATATAAATAACCGGTGAATTAGCTCCTGACTTACACCTTTCTCTGATAAAATTAAACGCAATCGAGGCTAAATAGTCTGAATAGTGTATTAGTTATACCAACAATATAAGAAACCGACTGTTACATTAGAAAAACACTATGAAAATTTCAAAAAATATTACAATTGCTGGGCAAAGCCACCGTCCGATCCAGGTATCCCGGTTAGGCTACGGAACCATGCGGCTCACAGGTGAAGGCATTTATGGAGAGCCGGCAAACAGGCCTGAAGCATTGCAAATTTTAAAACGGGCCATTAAAAGCGGTGTTAATTTTATTGACACAGCTGATTACTACGGCGAAGATGTAACCAATCGTTTAATTTCTGAAGCATTACATCCATATTCTGAAGAATTGATCATTTGCAGTAAAGTTGGTGGTGCCAGGAAACCGGATAAGAGTTGGATCGGTTTCAACACGCCCGCGAATATCCGGACCAGTATTATAAATAACCTTAAAACGCTTCGGTTAGATCAGATGGCACTTGTCCATTTTAGGGTAATGCCCGGAAGTAAGGTTCCATTTGAGGAATCGATGGAAGCGATGTTTGAACTTCAACAGGAGGGAAAGATTTTACATGTAGGTGTGAGTAACGTTGATCGGCAGGAACTTGAGACGGCATTGAAAATGGGTAAGATTGCCACCGTCGAGAATATGTATGGTCACGGACAACGTACCACAATAAAGGCTCATTACGGTGATACCCGGGGAGGCGAAGAGGTACTTGATCTCTGTGAGCTGAATGAGATCCCGCTAATTCCGTTTTTCTCCCTGCTTAATTCACTGGGTAAAAAAGATAACAGGATTTCAACAATTGCTCAAAAGTATGGCGCGACAGATGCCCAGATAAATATTGCATGGCTGTTACACCGGTCACCCTGGATTTTACCTATTCCCGGAACTTCAACATTGAACCATTTTGAAGAAAATATGAAAGCGGCAGATATTAATCTATCGATGGAAGACATGGATTTTCTGAATTAACGATTGTAGAGACGTTGCGTGCAACGTCTCTACAATCGTGCATCTTTAATCATACGATGAAATGCCTTTGTTTTCTGGAGGAAATCGGTATCCATCCAGTTAATCACCTTTCCCCGTTCAACTATTCGGCTGAATTTCTCATATGTTCCATCCTCGCGGGCTAAAACTGGTGTGCGGATGCATTTCATATATAATACTCCCAATGAAGCAAGTTCTACGCGGTGTATCTGATCTTCGTTGCTGGCAGCCTTTTCAGCCTTCTCAAAAATCGCAAGGGCCTGGCTTAAAAATTCATTGGAGAAGAGGGTGTTTTCCACGGATAAATTAGGCGTAATATGAACATCTTTGGTTACCAATCCCTGCACCAAATCGTAATATTGCCGGATATAGGTTCCCGCATGACCGTAGTAACCGGAGATAAAATCGTTAAGTAATTCCTGGTAGTTGAGATCAGGATTCCAAAATAATTTTGCAAAAACATAAGCGCGCAGTTCGGCCAACTCGCCGCCATCAGACTGGAAATTACCCTCTTCCATAATGCCGATTGCGTGATTGTGCTTAAAATCCTGAATGTTTGACTGAAGGACATTGAAATTTGGAAACGGTGAAAGATAATCGGCATAGCTCACCACATAGTCCCAGATGTACATATGTGGGGCGATCGCACCCCAGGCCTCCAGGTCCTTAAGAAACGACGCATTTTGCGGACAGGAGTGCAGGTCGTGCGAAAAGCAACACTCAATACTGCAAAGTCGAACAACCACATTTTGACGGGGACGAATAGTTTTCGGAGGGGTGCGCGTATAAACATAGGCTAGCGTTCCGATATATTTATCAGGAAATTCCTGCTCTATGGCTTCAGCGACCTGGTTTACAAACCAGATCATCAGCCCCGATTCACACCCCTCTGCTTTTGAGATGGCCTGGCACTTATCGCAGGTGCAGTAGCCAATATGGTCGTTTTGCGAAACGTCATAGATCAGATGCTGAGGCTCTTTTTGCATTACCTCCTTAATGCTTTCAATTGTGATCCTGAGAACCTCGGGATTAGTCAGGCAAAGCTGACCATTCTCGCGGATTCTCTTCCCGTCGATTAGACTAAAATATTCAGGATGGGTATCAAAATATTTTGCGGGTGGGACCAGCAGATCAAAGGTATGGACCCCCCAGTATCCTTCAACGCCGCCATGCTGGCCTCTGCCGCCCATTGCTCCGTTGATGCGGTTATGAGCTGCATAGCCTGGATTAAAGGCATCAAAATAGAAATCGTTGCGTACCCTGACTCCGGGTTTTTCGGTATGGTATAGTCCGTCAAATTTATACGATGAACGTTGCGGAATATCGGTCACACGCGAGGTATACCACCGAACTCCGAGCTCCCGCTCAAGAAATGAAAAAACGCCATACATGGTTCCCCGCTGCCTCCCTCCGCAGATAAGGATGTCACCTCCAACACTCCTGTAAATAAATGACTCATCAGATTCGGCGGGGGCTTCTGTTAATCCTAACGTGTGTGAAGCCCCGTTAAATCCCAAAATAATGCGTCCCCCATCATGATTTTCCTGGGTCGACTTAATTGGGATCACGACACCGCTGCTCTTTTGAATGCAGTCTTGAAATTCACTTGCTGCAAACCGTTCCGATTCTGAAGCATCAGGTCCGAGGATAATAGCGTATGATGATTTTCCGTTTTCAAAAAGCGGATAAACTTTTCGTTCTCCAACAAATATTTTCTGCTCTGAATTAAGCGTATTCCCGCTCTTTAGTGTTACGTTAATTTCTGCATCAAGCTCTCTGTAAAACTGAGAATGCAAGGATATTCTCCTAAATAGATTACCCTGAAGGATCTCATCTGCTACCGTAACTCCTTTATCCGAAACTTTTAGGTGAACCTGGCTAATAACAGAAGTTAATTGTTCGGGATTCGTTAATGAAAAAAGTCCTATCGTTCCGTCTTTTTGATAATTTATGGTGAGTGGTGCTTCCTTCCCGGTTAATTTCGGACCCTCCAGCGGCAAGAACCGCGCAGCCAGGCGCCACATTCCACCCTTCTCTTCAATTTTAAACAGAATAGTATTTTTTCCTTTGTTCAGCACAACCGGTAAAACATCCTGATCGGCATAAATGCCACGATTAGGTGCATAATCCCAGACTTGCCGGCCATTTACCCAAAGCCGTCCACCATCATTACTTCCAAAGGATATTTTCCAGAATCCGGGTTCAGTTGCAAAAACTTCTGCATAGGCATAGGCACAAACCGGTTCCTTCGTTGAAACGGCATTGTCAAGGTTTATCGTGTTTTCAGGCGAGGTATAGAATTTCCAGGCATTAGAACCCCCTTGAAATTTCACAACATCTCCGGCCTTGACTCTAAGCGATTGTTCACCTCCGTTTTTTTTCAGAAAGTCAGTTTCAAAACCGGTACAGTGGGCATACACATCATCGTTTTTCACAAGCTCAAATGGGCCGCAAAGGAGCCATTCCGTAATCCATTCTCCGGGTATTACAGGTTTTTGTTTGAAAGTCTGGGCTCTGATGCCTGTTGAAAAAATGAAAAGAAATAGCGCAAACAGAAGAAAAATTTGTTTCATAAATGATGGATTAGAAGTCAGTCATCCAACCTGTGGCTGAAGGGTTTTCGTTCACAAACATACATAAATATGTAAAATCCTGAAGAATTTCAATCCGGCAAAGTAAAAGCGATATACTGGTCGCCCGATTTACTCCCGATTTTGCCTCCGCCACAAGCAATAACCACGTATTGTTTGCCATCGATAAAGTAGGTTGCGGGAGTTGCATATCCCGGGACAGGTAAGTGAAACTGCCATAAGAGTTTTCCTGTATTTTTATCGAAGGCGTGCATTTTTGCATCTTTTGAAGCGGCAATAAAGACAAGCCCACCCTTGGTGACCAGAGGTCCTCCGTAACATTCAGTCCCTGTCGCAGGAATACCCTTTTGGATCAGTTCCGGATATTCTCCCAGCGGTACTTTCCACAAAAGTTTACCGCTGTTCAGATCCACTGCATTCAATGTTCCCCATGGTGGCTTGATCCCAGGATATCCATCCTTATCCAAAAAACGGTTGTATCCGGTCATGGTATATGGGACATCATCCAGAATGGAGTGTTTTTGCTCAGGATTAGTTGTCATCGAAGCTGATTCACGCGTTGAGGCTGAATTGCCTTTTAAAGCAAAGCTCTTTGAGGATGATTTTAATAAGAATGCAACCAGTGCCTTCTTATCGCTCTCCGCTATCTGTTTAAAAGCAGGCATCATATTTCTGCCACTTCCCAGCAGATTCATGATCTGTTCCTCGTTATATTTTTTCCCGATCTCAACCAGGGAAGGGAAAGAGCTCCCGTTTCCCTTTAGCTCCGGACCATGACAGGCAATGCAGTATTTTCCGTAATTTGTTTGACCCAGCCCTTTTAAGGTGGTATTGTCACCTTTAATTTTGTCAACCATTGTTAAGGCCCATGGGAGCTCAGAACTATTAATATACAAAATAGATGAAGCAGGGTCAACTGCTGCACCTCCCCATTCTCCACCGCCGTCAAATCCCGGGAATATCCAGGAGCTCTCTTTACTTGGCGGGGTAAACATTTCGCGATATTTCACCTTCTTAAATTTCTCCATCATCTCCTGATGAGCGTCCTGTGTCCGGTCTGTAATATCTTCAGGTCCGAACGATTGGCGGGCAAAAGGTTCAGGCAAAACAGGAATTGGCTGTGTGGGCCAGGCCTCTTCGCCGGGAAGATCGGAGGCAGGAAATGACTTTTCTTCAATCGGGAAAAGGGGCTCTCCATTGGTACGGTCGAACAGAAAGACAAAACCCTGCTTGGTGATCTGTGCAACAGCATCAATCATCTTACCTTTATGGTTTACTGTCACCAGGTTTGGATTGGCAGGCAGATCGCGATCCCACAGGTCATGATGCACAGTCTGGTAGTGCCAGATATACTCGCCTGTCAGGGCATCCAGCGCAAGTAACGAATTTGCATAGAGGTTTTGCCCCTTGCGGATACCACCATAAAAGTCGCCACCTACTGAACCGGTAGGGACGTAAACAATTCCCCGCTTTTCATCAAGTGCCATGCCTGCCCAGTTATTTGCGGCACCCAGTTTTTTCCAGGCCTCTTTATCGGGCCAGGTCTCATACCCTTTTTCTCCGGGATGGGGAATGGTATGAAATTTCCAGCGAAGTTCACCGGTCAGAACATCGAAGGCTCTGATGTCTCCTGGAGCTGCATCTGCATCTTCACTTAACCGCATTCCCATGATGATGAGATTCTTATAAATAATTCCCGGGGTAGTATTGCTGAGATAGGGATTATAGGTTCCCGGCTCCCGGTCAATATTTTTTGTCAGATCGATATAACCGTTTTGCCCGAAGCTTCTTACCGGCGTTCCATCTTCAGCATTGATGGCATAGGTTCTGGAACCGACGCTGTAGATAATCCGACGGTTCGCCCCTTTCTCATCCTGCCAGAATACAACACCGCGGGTTACCTTAAAAAATGCAGAGGGATTTTTCCGTGCACTAGTATCCTCTGTGGCCGGATCAAATATCCATTTTTGCTTTCCGGTTCCGGCATTTAATGCGAACAATTTGACCCTCGGTGTTGTCCCATACAGGATCCCATCAACCATGATCGGGTTGCATTGAATCTGTGTGCGGTTTGCTGTGTCTTTATCTCCGGAACAGTATGTCCAGGCCACCTGCAGTTTGGAGACATTTTCAATGTTTATCTGCTCGTTCGAGGAGTATCGGATGCCATCCTTTGAACCTGCATAGGTGCTCCATCCGCTGTAATCCACTGAAGGTGTGGATGAATTCCTGCATGAAATCAGTCCTGAGCAGAGTGATGCAAATGCAATAACAGAGGCGCAAACGATTAAATTAGAGTTAGTTTTGTTCATTTTGTCGGTCGTAAATTATCCCTGACAAGGTTTTGAACCCTGTCAGGGATATGAAATAAAATAGTTATGGTTTAGCCCTGATGTATTGAGGTGGCCAGGTGATATCATCTCCCAGATCAGCCGCCCCTTTCAAGGAAAAATAGGGTTCACGCAGCGATTCCCTGGCAATCAGAATAAGATCAGTCTCTCCCTTTTCGAGTATTGCCTCTGCTTGTTTGGCATTGGTGATCAATCCAACGGCACCTGTTAAAATGCCGGTTTCTTTTTTGATTTTGGCAGAGAAGGGAACCTGGTATCCGGGGCCAAACGGAACTTTTGCGTAGTGAACCAGCCCTCCGGAAGAACAATCAATCAGATCAACTCCCATAGTTTTCAGAATTGCTGATAGTGCTGTTGCCTCCTCAGGATTCCATCCCCCTTCCGCATAATCGGTTGCGGAAATTCGCACAAAAAGTGGCAGCTCTTCAGGCCATTCCAATTTTATAGCCTCCACAATTTCGAGTAACAGACGAATTCGGTTCCCGAAACTTCCGCCGTATTGGTCAGCCCGGTGATTACTTAACGGTGAAAGAAACTGATGAATCAGATATCCATGTGCAGCATGAATCTCAATGACCCTGTAACCGGCCTCAAGTGCCCGACGCGCAGACGTTTTAAACGCATCAATTATCCTTGACACTCCCTCAAGGTCCAGCGCCTTAGGAGCCACATCATCAGGGGTGAAGGGAATAGCCGAAGCAGAAACCGTTTCCCATCCACCCTCGCTAACTTTTAGTTGTTTCCCTCCATTCCAGGGGAGTGCGCACCCACCTTTTCGACCTGCATGTGCCAGTTGAATTCCGGCGATGGCTCCCTGACCGTGAATGAAATGGGTTATCGCTTCCATTTTTTTCATGTGACCATCATTCCAAAGCCCCAAATCCCCGGGTGTAATGCGCCCCTCTGGTGAGACTGCTGTCGCCTCCTGAATAATTAGTGCAGCACCACCCACTGCACGACTACCCAAATGCACCAAATGCCAGTCATTGGCAAATCCATCGACGGCAGAATACTGACACATCGGTGAAATAACCACCCGATTTCTAAATGTAACTGATTTAATATCAAGCGGAGAAAAAAGTCTGGACATTGTTGATTTTATTTTGTGAAACTAAATGTTTATGCTAAAATAGTTTATCCTATTATTTACACCAAATTTAGTATTTACCAGAAAATAAACACCCTTAAATTCCGTTATCTTTGGCCTTATACTATACCTGTTTAAAACTAATCAATTAATCTAATTTTATTATTATGAATCAAAGACATAATGCTATAAATCTGATATATTTCACATTAGTATTTTTTTCTTTTGCCATACTGACTGGCTTTAAAGGTGAGCGGAATCTGGGTATCAATGGAGATTTTGGGGCCTATTACACCCATATCACAACCAAGGAACTATTTGAAAAAACTTCAAGAACCGGTGATTACGCCGATATTATTGTTGATTTTGGAAATGAGAACGGGAAGTTTGTCTTCTGGAGAGGGAGCAGCTATTTGCCTTACTGGGAAAACGCAAAAGGGGAAAAAACTTTTGCAGATGAGGTGATCTCTCGCAGTGGCAATGGCACCAGGATGATGCCTGACAAAATCAATTCATTTTCTGTAGTTAAGATTATTGAAAACAGTGCTGATCGGGTTGTTATTCATTGGCGCTACCTTCCGGTTTTTAAGGGGCAAAACCCCTTGAAGGGTGAGATTGCCAATGGATTTGTGGATGAGTACTTCACCTTCTCACCTGACGGCAAGGTCACCCGAACCATTAAACAGGGAACCCCTAAGTTTGAGGATTGGGCTGATCCAAAGTTTGAATATCTCCAAACCTTTAATCTTTGCAAGGAAGGAATTTGTGGCAAACACCTCATAAAACCCTCCAGATCTTTCAAACTGGTTAAAAAAGCCGGAGCAAAAATCATTTCCACAAGCATGGTGAAGCCTTTGGTCTGGTTTAGGTTTGATGAAGCGATTGGGGATTCAACCTATGAAATGCTATCAGGTTCAGCTGTTCCGGTTAGGGGCTATATGACCTATTGGCGAAAAGGTATTTCCGGAACATCCATTCAATTTGATGATGTGAGCACCTGCTTATCGATGGCGGCAAACATAGCTCCCAAGCCTGAAACTGCCATTACGATCGAAGGGTGGGTTGCGATTGGGGCCTATCCGTGGAGTTGGTGCCCGATTGTGCAGCAACTGGACGATTTGCCAGAAAAGCTTCCTGTTGAGGAAAAACAGCTTTTGGGGAAAGTTGATAGTGTAAAGTTGGCTGCTGTCGAAAAGGGATATTTCCTTGGCATTGATGGGTATGGCCATCCTGGATTGAAAATTAACGTTGGAGGAAAATGGGAAGAGCTTACAGCGGAGACTCACCTTGAGCGAAGAACCTGGTACCATCTGGCCGGCAGCTACAGCAAAACCACCGGGAAGATAACCTTGTATGTGAATGGCAAATTAATTGCGCAAAAAGATGTTCTCCTTCCCGGGATTATTGAACGCTCTGTCAAAGATCTACAAATTGGGAGAGGGAAGGAGCGGCGACCAATAAACCCTGTGAGGGCAAGTACTTTTCCTGGCACCTATTCTTTTGATGGATTACTCGATGAAATTAAAATTTATAACGTTGCCTTAACCCATGAACAGGTTCAGCAGTCGTTCGACAACTATCATACCACACCTCAACAATTGAGTGCAGTCGAGATGCCTGCCCGGATTCTTCCGTCGGGCAAAAAGTCTGCTGTTTTTGGAGCTCAATATGGTGCTTTGAAATATTATGACACCTGGGATAATCTGTTCCGGTTTAGCAAAGGGGCTGATGTGGTTGTGAATATGGAGAACAACCCAAGTAAATTTGTCTTCTGGAGAGGGGTCAGCTACATCCCCATGATTGTGAATGAAAAAAACCAATGGTACAGCAACGAATTTAATGAGACCTGGGGTAAATCGGGTGGACAGGGTTGCCAGGAACCTATGTCGGACAAGAGTTCCGCCTACAGTCATGTCCGTGTTTTGGAGAATACCCCTGCACGTGTTGTCATCCACTGGCGCTTCCCACTTTTGGACGTAGAGCATGTGATGGCTAATTTTGATGAAAAGACGGGTTGGAGCGACTGGTCCGACTGGTATTATTATATCTATCCGGATGGCGTTGCAGCAAAGAAAATGCAGCTCTGGACTGACGGTGAGCGCAACCACGAATGGCAGGAATCGATGGCTATTTTTGGCCCTGATCAACATCCGCATCAGATTGTGGAGCGGACCAAAACCATCACGATGCTCACCGAGGAGGGTCAGTCTCATGTGTATGACTGGCAGGATGCACCTCCCAAAAATATCGATGAGCCGAAGAATTCGAATATTCAGCTGATCAATTATTCGGGTGATTACGACCCCTTCACAATCGGGACAAAATTTGAATCAACCAATGTTTATGGTGGGGAGCTCACCCCATACGCCGTATTTTGTACCTGGAACCACTGGCCTATCGCACAGATGCCCTCTGATGGCCGGTATGCATCCTTCCCCGACAGGGCTGCTCACAGTTCATTTACACATGTTTATCTTCCTGTCTTTAAGGAAGCAACAGGTGATAAACCGTTTTACGAGAAAATTATGCTTGAAGGGATGTGGAATAAGAAAGCAGCTGAGCTGATACCATTAGCCAAATCATGGACACATGCACCTGGTTTAATCAATCTTGTTGGGTGTAACGGCCGCTACGATCCCGAACAACGCGCATATTTGCTGAACGTTCTGGGCAAATCAGTTTCATTTACGGTTAATGCCACTTCTGATAATCCTGTTCACAACCTCTGTTTTGTAATCAAAGGGTGGAATTCAAAAGGGGACATTCAGGTAACAGGGGCTGTGAATGTGAAACAGGGAACTGTTCGTGATACGGATGGAAGGTTTTCAAAAATCATCTTTATAACCAGGGAGAGTATAAAGCCGTTTACTCTGAAAATTTCCCAACAGAAATAAAAAATATGACTATTAATATATTGAAATATTTTTTCCTGATACTTATCCTTGCCGGGTGCTCTCCTCGAATCAACATCACAAAACTGAGCAGGAAAACTCCTGATTTACAAAGAGTAAAATTCGAGGCAAAGGGGATCTATGCCAGGCCTGTTATAAACTACTTCGTAAAAAAAATAAAAACGACCGATAAAATCAATATCACCAGTGGAATAGAGTTATACCGGGTATCCTATTTTACCGAAGACGAAGATAATAGGAAGGTCCTTGTTTCCGGATTGCTCGCATTTCCGAGAAACAAAAAAATAAAAGGGGTGGTAAGTTACCAGCACGGCACCAACAGCGAGAGGCAAAACGCACCATCTAAACCTTCGCAGAATGAAGGATTGGGAATTGCCGCAGTTTTTGCCGGTGGTGGCTATTTATGCCTGATTCCTGACTATATCGGATTTGGAGTTTCAGCGGAGGTCCATTCGTACCTTCATGCTGAAACGACTACAAGGGCAGTTATCGATTTTCTGAAAATAGGTTCTGAAATCTGCACCCTATTAACAGGGGATAAGGTAAATAATCTTTTTCTGGTTGGTATTTCACAAGGGGGGCATGCTACGGCTGCCGTCCACCGCTATATTGAGAGAAACCATGTCGACGGGTTACATCTCAAGGCAACTTCATCTATTGTCGGGGCATACAATCTTAGGGAGGTTAGTATCCCCTTTGCTATAGAAAATAAGAGTGTTTTCTACCTGGGTTATCTTGCAAATTCCTACTGTCATATTTATAAAAAGCCACTGAACTCGGTCGTTCTAGTTCCCTATGACTCGGTGGTTCCCCGATTATTTGATGGGAATCATCGTTATGAACAGATTGTTAGCCAGCTTCCAAAAACTGCAGATAGCTTATATCGCAAGGAAATTCTGGAGGATTTTATTTCCGGAAATCACGATTGGTTTACAGATAGATTAGCAGAAAATCAGACTTTTGACTGGAAGCCAAATGCCTTATTCCGGATCTATTACGGCTCAAAAGACAGAGATGTCTCACCTCAGGATGCTATCAAAGCCTTTGAGCATATGAAGCAATTGGGAGGAAACGTTGAACTTGTCGGGCTGGGTGAGCTGAATCATCTTCAGTCGGCCTTTGCTGCATTGCCAAAAACGAGGGTATTCTTTGATTCATTGACGATCAAACAAAAACAAATTTTTCACCCAGGAGTTCCTTCTCTCCATCAAAGCGATAAGCAGTAAGATAACCATGCTTGGCAACGCTGAAATCGAGACAGCACACATTTTTCTCAAGCAGATGCGGAGTTCCGGTAAGCCAGTAATGGCCAAAAAAGACTGGTCGCTCATCACGCGAATAGTATTTGATATGTCCCGTTAAAGATTCGTCAATGGTTGCTTCAGGCAAATTTTCAATCGGGAGCACACTCATTTCCCGGTAGGTGGAATGAGCGGGATCTTTCCACCACTTGATCCGGATTTCATTGCGGACATTGGAGTCCTTATCCCTGAAATAGAGGCCGGCAGGCATTAAAACCTCTTTCCCCTTAAGCGTTTCATCGAAAATCTGAAACAGTTCAGTCCCCATCCTTACCGACTCGTGCAGCACTTTTTCAGTCAGCCGGTCATGTTTTAATACAGAGCGCAGATAACCGATATGGTCTTCATCCCAGCAGGCGTGAACGGCCCTGAAATCTGCAGTTTCGTAATAGAGTGGCAAGGTCTTAAACCACTCCAGGTAATCTTCATATTCATGCTGCCGGTTCTGAAATTGCTTTAGTGTTTCGAAATGCTGAATTATATTAATGATCAGGTGTTTTCGAAGATGTCCCCCCTCGCGCTCCTCCCGATGGAAACAGAGTGCGTTGTATTCGTGGTTCCCCATGATTGCGATGGCATTTCCGCTATCGGCCATTGACCGAACGATGGCCAGGGTTGCCCTGATTTGCGGACCGCGGTCGATATAGTCGCCGATAAACAATACTTTCCTCGTTGGGTGGCAGTACACACCATCCTTTATTGAATATCCAAGCTTCTCAAGTAATTCAATCAACTTGTCTGCATGGCCGTGTATGTCACCAATAAAATCAATCATAAGGGATAAAAGAATTATTCAGATTCATTAATTTCCAGATCTTTAGAAAAGAAAGGAAGCCGGCTTAAAAATAGAAAATTTCCTAAAACTTTGCCTTCGTTAAAAAGGTATAAAATTGAGCAGTGAATAGGGAGCTAATGTTGAGATATTCTGACATGCATCACTTTGATAAAAAATAGCTTACAACAGTGTAATTTCAGCGGTTATTTCCGTTCGATTCGCAACAAAAAAAACTACATTTGAAATTCATAAATTGCAAGACAATACTGTCATAAAAATATCTTCGAGTGAGAAACCTGCTACTATCTCTGTTACTTCTGCAATCTTTAAATAATCCGGGCCAGACAAAGTCTCCTGCCGATTATGTCAACCCATTTATAGGTGCCAGCACCAATGTTGAAAAGGCTGGTGCACTTCATGGTTTAGGTAAAACATTCCCCGGGGCAGCAACTCCATTTGGAATGGTACAGGTTAGTCCGAATACCATTACGGGTGGCGATAATGGTCCGGGTTATAGTTTCGAACACACTACGATCGAGGGGTTTGCTTTTACGCAGATGAGTGGGATTGGATGGTATGGTGATCTTGGTAATTTTTTGGTCATGCCAACGACAGGGGAACTTAAAACCTCGTCCGGAAGGGCGGATCATCCCGGTGAAGGTTATCGCTCGCGTTATTCTAAAAGTGATGAAGTTGCCAGCGCTGGTTATTATGCTGCCACACTCACCGATTACAAAATCAGGGCAGAAGCAACTGCGGCACCTCACAGCGGGATGCTCCGGTTTACCTTTCCCCAAAACGACCATTCCCGAATCCAGATTGACCTTGCGCGCAGAGTTGGGGGAACTTCAACCGAACAATATATCAAAGTGGTTGATGAGAATACCATTCAGGGTTGGATGAAATGTACTCCGGAAGGGGGTGGCTGGGGAAATGGCGATGGCAAACCCAATTATACAGTCTATTTTTATGCCCGTTTTAGCAAACCACTGAAGAGTTATGGCGTATGGAGTGCCGCAATCCCCGAAAACCAAAAACGAAAACGGGAAAACATCGAGAGTGACCTCTATCGTGAACTGGTTGCAAAAGCACCAGTCGATAAAGGATGTAAAGAGAAAAAAGGGAAGCATCTTGGATTCTATTCCGAGTTTTCTACCCATAAAGATGAACAAGTTGTCCTCAAATCGGGAATCTCTTTTGTGAGCATAGCCGGGGCAAAAAACAACCTGGAATCGGAAATAAGCGATTTTAATTTTGACCGCGTAAAAGAAAACAGCCGTCGTTTATGGAATGATGCCCTGAATAAGATTAAAATATCAGGCAGTACAGATGAAAACAAAACGATCTTTTATACCGCTCTGTACCATACAATGATTGATCCGCGATGCTTTACTGATCTGGATGGCAGTTATCCCGGGGGAGATGGGAAAATCCATAAGACAGACAAGTTTGTCAAAAGGACCATCTTTAGCGGATGGGATGTCTTTCGGAGTCAGTTTCCGTTGCAGACAATTATTAATCCGAATGTTGTAAGCGATATGATCAATTCGCTCATTGAGCTTGCTGATGAGAGTGGGCAGCACTATCTTGAAAGGTGGGAATTCCTCAATGCCTACAGCGGTTGTATGATTGGCAATCCGGCTGTTGCGGTTATGGTTGATGCCTATAATAAAGGGATACGGACATTCGATATTAACAAGGGTTATCTGTACGCCAAAAACAGCTGCGATAAGTTTGGGAATGGTGATCGCGGATATTCCAATTCGATTTCAGCTACCCTCGAATATTCCTATTTTGACTGGTGCTTATCTGTTTTGGCCGATAGCTTGAACTTAAAAGCGGATGCAGTAAAATACGCCAGACAATCAAAAAATTACACGAACATTTTTGACCAGTCGGTTCGTTGGTTTCGTCCGCGCAACAATGATGGTACCTGGGAGCCATGGCCGAAGGAGGGTCGTTTGGCTCAGGATTATGGTTGCGTGGAGAGTAATCCTTACCAGCAGGGGTGGTTTGTGCCGCATGACATTCCGGGATTATGTGATTTACTGGGCGGAAAAACAAAAGCACTGGCTGATCTGACCGACCTTTTCACCAATGTTCCTCCAAACATGATGTGGAACAATTATTACAATCACGCGAATGAGCCGGTCCATCATGTCCCCTTTCTCTTCAACCGGCTGGGGGCACCCTGGCTGACGCAATACTGGAGTCGCCAGATTTGTGAGAGAGCCTACCATAATTCGGTTGAAGGATTGGTCGGGAATGAAGATGTAGGGCAGATGTCTGCCTGGTATGTGCTGTCCGCTAGTGGTTTGCATCCTGTTTGTCCTGGTAGCAACCGGTATGAAATTACAAGTCCTGTGTTCACAAACATTGAATTTAGCCTTGATCCGAACTATGCCAAAGGAAAGAAATTCACTATAATTACAACAAATAATTCTGCTGCGAATATCTATATCCAGTCGGCTAAACTAAACGGTAAACCGTATGCGAATTGCTGGATTGATCATCTGACTATCGCTGGCGGTGGAACTTTGGAGCTGCAAATGGGCGAAAACCCGAATAAAGATTGGGGAAGGTAGATCTAAATTGACTGAATTAAACCATTCAGAAGAAATGCTAACCATTAATTAAAATACCCGAAGCTTTCCGGGCAATACTTCTTTGGATATTATTGGCTGAATCGGCGTGATCTCGCCTGGCTACCTGTTATGTACCTTATCCTTTCCCTGATCAACTTAAAAAACGTAATCTTTTTGTGAATTTTTTAAAGACCTGGCTCTAAATTGCAATAAATTTTCAATTTACTTAAAGTTTTTGGATTCATTATTGCTATTCACTGCCATTGGTTTTAGCCGAAATTTGTATCTATGAAAGGAGGTAAAATTATCTGTTTGCGCAAAAAGATTATTGTTTAAACATTAAAATTTTAAGCCATGAAAATGAAACTTTTTTTTCTATTGATGATTACTGCAGTGATCACATTGGGCCAGAATCAAAAGCAGAATATGCTGCAGGAGATTAAATGTACCCCACCAAGATTTACCGGAATAGAAAAAGCTGTCCCTGTTTTGGTTGAGGAGAAGTACATGACTATTGATGAATATATTGCGAAAAATGTCGTTTATCCGGATGAAGATGCAACTTATTTTAATCAAGGGACCGAAGTAATTCAGTTTAATGTTACGCCAGCCGGCGAATTAGCCGACATAAAAGTTGTCAATAGTGTTTCTAAGTCAATTGATACTGAAGTGATCCGGGTTTTGAAAACAACAAATGGAATGTGGAAGCCTGGCTATAACGACGATAAGGCTGTAGCTATGGAAAAGGAGATCTCAATCGTTTTCAAGGTTGGAGATGGAATGAATGATTTTAGGACGATGGGGAAGAAATATTATGCAAAAGGGAGCACCGCTTTATTTATGAAGGAGAGTCCTAAAAAAGCGCTAAGAAATTTCGACAAAGGAATTGTTCTTTTACCTAATGACTGTGCACTTTTAGCATTGAGGGGTTTAACCAAATATGAAATTGGAGATAAGGATGGAGCAGTAAAAGACTGGACAAGAATTAAAAGCTTAGGAGGGTTTGAAGGTGAACATTTTCTAACCAGCTTTACTAATATGAAGGGATATGCCCAAATGATCAATGTAGTAGAGAAATAGCGATTTCATATTTAACATGAATTAAGTGGCTGAAACCATTCATTCTTAAAAAATACCCGGAATAAATTCGGGTATTTTTTTATCGTCTTTTCAGCACTAATTTCGTTACTCCTATTACTTTTGTTGTTCAACATAAAACAACTCCTGATGCAAAAAATAAAGGTCTTAATTTTTGTCATAACCCTTCTGTTGTTCAACTCATGTGCCGAACTGAATCAGGTTGCACAAACAGTCGCCAGTCAGAACCTTCCGCTCTCCAATGCTGAAATTGTTAATGGCCTTAAAGAGGCCCTTCTGGTGGGAACCGATAGTTCGTTAACCCATTTGTCCAAGGTTGATGGTTACCTAAAAGACCTGACGATTAAAATCCTGCTTCCCCCTGAGGCAAAAACGATTACCGAAAATCTGTCAAAATTACCTGGTGGATCTAAATTGGTCAATGATGTTATTGTCCGGATCAACCGGGCAGCCGAGGATGCCGCAAAAGGGGCAAAACCCATCTTTGTCAATAGTGTCCGGGAGATGACATTTACCGACGCGCTGCAGATCCTCAGCGGTCCTGATAATGCCGCAACTCACTATTTTGAGCAGAAAACCAGTTTGCAACTGGGTGAACTCTATCGCCCAAAAATCAGGGAATCGCTCAATAAAGGACTGGTTGCCGGGATTTCCACGCAGCAGTCGTGGAACGAACTTACCAAAACCTGGAATCAGATCGCAGCCTCACCAATTGGAGGTCTCACAGGGATGAAAGTCGTTGAGGTGAAACTTGAAGATTATATTTTGCAACAGGCCCTGAAAGGGATGTTTTTAAAAATTGCAGAACGCGAAAAGGATATTCGTACCAATGCCAATGCAAGGGTCACCACTCTTTTGAAACGGGTATTTGGTTCTGAAAGACCAAAATAGGTTCTTCGCTTAATAACTAGGTAATCGGAAAGATGTTATCCTTATTACTTTCTTATGGAACTATTCTGCAATAGTCAATTTATATCTGTCTTTCAAACCCTCATCTGCCAAAGCTCGCGAAGGAAGATGTAAAATTAATAAGGGTTCCATTTATGTCGAAAATCACATTATTAACAAGATAAATTTATTTAACCGAATGAAATCAAACTTTTCTCTGACCAGGACAAGGTTATTTAGGGTTAGCGCCCTTATGGTCGTCCTCAGTTTACTTACCACAGGATGTAACAAAACCAGGAGATCCATCCCGGTAATTGTTACAAAAAACCTCCGGGCACCGGCTTATCCATTGATCACTATCGATCCGTATACAAGTGCCTGGTCTGCTGCTGATCAT
>CAIVCR010000126.1 GCA_903904515.1 uncultured Bacteroidia bacterium | reverse complement strand
GTTCCAAGATCCATCTCAATATTCTGTCCTGCTTTAATGTCATAAACCCACACACTCACAACCGAATTTTTTTCCCCTGCTTTGGGATATTTATACCTGTATTCACCAGGATAGAGACTGTTTTTTTCGTAGATAGGATTCAGCCCTTTATACATCGGAATGCCAAAGGTGGGAACCTCCTCTTCATTGAATTTAATATAGGCAACCTGTTTACTGTCGGGTGACCATTCAAATGCCCTGTTGAATTCAAACTCCTCTTCATATACCCAGTCAGGGACGCCATTTATGATTTTATTGACCTCCCCGTCAATTGTCATTTGACGTTCTGTACCAAACCGCAGGCTTTTCACAAACAGGTTATTGTTGCGGACGAATGCCACCCTTTCGCCGTCAGGTGAGAACATTGCTACCTGCTGCCTTCCGGGCGCCAGTCGGGTTAATTCTTTGGTTACGAAGTTATAGACAAAATAAATAGCCGTAAACGACCTTCGGTAGATGGGTTTTCGGTTAGTCATCAGTAACACCTTTGATTCGTCGCTGCTGAAGACATATTCGGTTACGGCAGTTAGGGAGTCGTTTTTAAGTGTTTGAATATCAAGAAGTGTATTTGGCTTATCCCCGGTCTTGTAGCTATATTTAACGATCTCCTTGCCACCATTCTCAAGTGCGGTATAACTTAACCCGTCTTTAGTCGGAGCAAGGCCTGTAATGGTGGATTCCCTGAAACTTCGTTTAACAAAAAGATCCTCAAGGGTGATTTGTTGTGCCTGGATTACCGTGTAACAGGCTGAAATCAAGAATAAAATTAAGATGATCCTGCGCATAGTATGGGGTATTAAATCTTTATTAACCCTCAAAAGTATTAAAAAATGGGGAGCTCTGTGCAATAATTTTTCGCTCTGCAAAAAATAGCGCGATTAAACTTGCCGATATTTTTGAAGAACAGGCGGATAATCACTAATTTTGCACCTTCAAAAAAATATTGGTGATGATAAAAATAACACTTCCAGATAACTCTGTACGGGAATTCGATCAGGGGATTACCGGTCTCGGAATTGCCGAGGCAATAAGCAGCAGGCTGGCAAAAGAGGTCCTTTCGATCTCGGTGAATGGCGAGGTGAGGGATCTTGCCCGTCCGATTGATACCGATGCATCGATCAAACTTCATTTATGGGATGACCGTGAGGGGCAGGAAACTTTCTGGCATTCTTCAGCCCACATTATGGCTGAGGCAATTGAGTTTTTCTATCCCGGAACCAAATTTGGAATAGGTCCGACTGTGGACAATGGATTTTATTATGACA
The DNA here is from genome assembly GCA_903904515.1 of uncultured Bacteroidia bacterium. Taxonomy (GTDB): domain Bacteria; phylum Bacteroidota; class Bacteroidia; order Bacteroidales; family Prolixibacteraceae; genus JAAFHB01. The sequence goes on along the minus strand of CAIVCR010000126.1, from coordinate 2,002 downwards.
TAGACCTTCCCGAAGGAAAGGTATTAAGCGATAAGGACCTGGCTCAGATTGAACAAAAAATAATGGAGCTTGCCCGCTTGAAATCGGATATCGTGAGAAGTGAGATCTCCAAAGCCGATGCACTTGAGCTGTTTTCAGGGAAAGGTGATCCTTACAAAATTGAACTGATTACCGATCTTGTCGACGGAACTATAACGCTATACAAGCAAGGCAATTTTACTGACCTTTGTCGAGGTCCACACTTACCCAATACCAGCTTTGTTAAGGCTGTTAAACTTACAAATATTGCTGGTGCCTACTGGCGGGGAAACGAAAAAAACAAAATGCTTACCCGCGTTTATGGGATCACCTTCCCAAAACAAAAATTGCTGGAAGAGTACCTCGTGTTGCTTGAGGAGGCCAAGAAACGGGACCACCGCAAAATCGGAAAAGAGATGGAACTGTTTCATTTTTCTCCTGCAGTGGGGATGGGACTTCCGCTTTGGTTACCAAAAGGTGCAACTTTACGCGACCAGCTTGAGAAGTTTCTGAGAAAAGTTCAGAAGAAATTTGGCTATGAACAGGTGATCACCCCGCATATTGCGGACGTTTCACTTTACAAAATTTCGGGACACTTTCAGAAATACGGGAAAGATTCATTCCAACCAATTCGGACACCCAATGACGGTGAGGAATACCTTCTCAAACCAATGAATTGCCCTCACCATTGTGAGATTTATAAGTTTAAACCCCGGTCATACAAAGATTTACCTGTCCGGATGGCAGAATTCGGAACAGTTTATCGTTATGAACAAAGTGGTGAACTTCATGGGCTTACCCGTGTAAGAAGCTTTACCCAGGATGACGCGCATATCTTCTGTCGCCCGGATCAGCTGAAGGAGGAGTTTTTAAAGGTGATCGATATCATTTTTATTATTTTCAGGGCTCTTGATTTCAAAGAGTACTCAGCCCAGATCTCACTTCGTGATCCTACTAACAAAGAGAAATACATTGGTTCGGATGAAAATTGGGAAAAAGCCGAAAGCGCAATTATTGAGGCGTGTGCCGAAAAAGGGCTGAAAACGGTTACCGAACTTGGAGAAGCTGCTTTCTACGGACCGAAACTTGACTTTATGATCAAGGACGCACTTGGACGTAAATGGCAGTTAGGGACTATTCAGGTTGACTACAATCTTCCGGAACGTTTTGGTCTTGAGTATATTGGAGCTGATGATAAGCGCCATCGTCCTGTGATGATTCACCGGGCGCCATTCGGTTCGATGGAGCGTTTTTGCGCCGTGCTAATCGAGCATACAGCGGGTAAATTTCCGTTATGGCTCACCCCTGAGCAGGTTGTAGTATTACCAATCAGTGAAAAGTATAACGAATATGCGCAAAAAGTTTCAAATCAATTAAATATTTCCGATATTCGCGCCGGAATTGACGACCGCAACGAGAAAATCGGCAGAAAAATAAGGGATAACGAGATCAAACGTATACCGTATTTGTTGATTGTTGGTGAAAAGGAGTTTGAAAACAACACAGTAGCCGTGCGACGTCAGGGAGAAGGAGATCAGGGATCCATGACAATCGATGAGTTTAGTGCATTTATTGACAAAGAGGTCTCAGAGCAGTTGGCGGATGCCTGGAAATAGTCGTGAATTAATTAATTAATAGGAGGATATAGCCATAGCAGTTATAAGAGGCAATGGGCCAAGGGGACCCAAAGAAGAAGAAAAATCACCATTTCGGGTAAATCATCAGATTCGCGTTCCTGAAGTTAGGTTGGTGGGCGAGAATATTGAAAATCCTGGGGTTTTCAGAATTCAGGATGCCCTGCGCCGAGCCGATGAGTTGGAACTTGATCTGGTGGAAATTTCACCAAATGCCGAACCACCTGTTTGCCGGATTACCGATTTTCAGAAGTTCCTTTATGAACAGAAGAAAAAACAGAAAGAGCTAAAAGCCAAAGCGTCAAAAATTATCGTAAAAGAGATTCGCTTTGGACCAAATACGGATGATC
>CAIVCR010000125.1 GCA_903904515.1 uncultured Bacteroidia bacterium | reverse complement strand
GTTAAAATACGATTTAACTGAGATCAATATCAATGGTGCCAATGCAGCAGCTGCAGTTGCCAAGTTAGTTCCAACCGCCAATACAAATCAGACGGGTAACGACGACTCCTGGTCAAAAATGTGGTTAATACAATAATCTGTTTTAGAAAATACGTTTAATTCTAAAGGGTGCTGTTGATTTAGTTAACAGCACCCTTTTTTTGGATGTGAAATTGAAATAATTGGAATAGTATTGAAATAAGCAGTAATTTCTTATCCCGGACAGAATTCATTAATGAACATATTAATATTCCTTAATTCATTGTTCTTAATCTATTTACACCTTGAATTAAGCAGGAGTAATGATTTAATGAAATTGACTTTAGCTGATTTACTTATATCCCGTTTAACTTGTTTATTGCATTAAGCAGGATAAAAGAAGCAGTTCGCAGATGTTTAAAAATCAATTTATATCGATCACGATGAAAAATATTACCTTATTTGTCACTATTCTCTCTCTGATGACGGTCACGGCTTCCCTGGCAGAAACCGGTAAAAACCCAAAGCTGGTTTTCAGGGATGTTCCGTTCTCCCAAAATTTCAGTATCAAATTTTATACTACAGCAGATGCTCCGGAATTGAAAAAAGTCTGTGCTGACCGGAATGGAGTTATTCAGATTCTTACCTCCCGGGGATTGTATAAACCCTATGCCGGGGCATTCCTCTATCCTGGAACGGTTGTTCCTGATGGTTCGTATCGTCCAATGGGAGATAAGAAGATTGTCGGCATTGCTAATTTTGACAACCAGTTTGTGTACCTTGACGACAAGGCCGTTTTTAGCAATGCCTGGGCCGGAACCTTTTATTCGAAGCACGAAATGTCAGACGCCGGAACATTTTCTGTTGGATCCGGATTTGCCACCCTCATTGCTTCAGGCGCCAATCTGAACTACGTTAAAGATTCAAAAACTACCTGGTCAGGGAGACTACCCAGCGATGTTATTGAGATCAGGTTTGCGAAGGAGAGCGGTTTGTTCTGGATCCTTACTGAAAAATCACTAAGTTCATTTTCACTCAAAGATCAGAAACTGACCACCATTTTTGAAGGGGCCGGTTTTACCTCATTTGATCTTGCGGATAAAGGAGGTAAAACCTTTATTGGTACGAAGGATGGTTATCTTGTTCTTGACAACACCACCGGAAAGCAACAGGGTGAGATTCACCGGAAAGTTCCGGTGACCAATATAACTTCTGTCACAGCTATAGGAGATCATATATGGTTCGGGACAACTTTTGGCGCGTTTATGTTACGTCGTGACGGCAAATACGATTATTACAATGGAGAGCGGTGGATTCCAGGAGATCAGGTTAAACAGATCGCCGAAGGTCCCGATAAATCTGTACTGATCTTGACCAGCAAAGGGCTGGGGCAAATTTGCTTTAAGCAGATGACCCTTGAAGATAAAGCAATGTACTTTGAAAAACAGGTACGCGAGCGACATATCCGCAATGGCTTTAACTCTTCAATTGAGGGGATGAAGGAGGGGAATATCGGCACGGGATATGTTCAGAACTCTGATAATGACGGGTTGTGGACCTCGATGTATCTGGGGGGTGAAATTTTCAGATTTGCTGTGACAAAATCGGATGAAGCGCTTCAGAATTGTTACGAGTCACTGGATGCAATAGAGCGTCTCTATACGATTAATTCAAACCAGGTCGGTTTTCCGGCCCGCTCGTTTGAGCGTCGGGGCGATGTGAACCGGTTATCCGATCATGACAGGTGGCAACGTGCCAAAGATCCGGAATGGGATTGGAAAGCAACTACGAGCAGCGATGAGGCGATTGGTCATATCTTTGCTTTAGGTGCAATGGCTGAACTGATTAATGTGGAGCCGATGAGATCGAGGGCAATCCATCTGATCGATATTTTGATGACACATATTGTAGAACATGATATGTACCTAATCGATTTTAATGGAAAACCAACAACATGGGGTCGCTGGAATCCCGAATATGTCAATGCACGTCCGATAATGGTGGGCGACCGGAAAATCTGCTCCTCAAACATTACAGCCATGCTTCAGACTGCGTATCATTTTACCCATAAGGAGATCTTTAAACAAAAGGCGCTGGAATTGCTTTACAAGGATGGATTTCTCGAAAATCTGATGCGCCCTATGAAATCGATCGCGATGGCCCCTGCCGATGCTGACGAACTGAGTAAAGATCTTTCAAACGGCTGGAATCACTCCGATGATGAGATGTACTTTCTCGGCTACTGGGGTTTATACCGATATGCCCTGAACACCGATTTAAAAGTAAAGTTTAAGGAGTCAATCATTGACCATTGGGAGATCGAAAGACCTGAAAAAGAGGGAGCCTGGAATATCTTTACCGCTATGACAACCGATAAGTTTGATCTCAATGAGGCGATATGGTATCTTCAGCGCCATCCGCTCGACCTGATAAACTGGGACATCATGAACAGTCACAGAAAAGATATCGAGCCGCTTGCCCCCAATTTCAGACAACAGACTATTCAAGAGGTTCTCCCGCCGGATGAACGACCGGTACAACGCCATAACGGGAATATGTTCAACCTGGACAAAAAAGGGGGTAGCGGAACAGGAGAAGAGAGTGCCGGAGATATCTGGTTATTGCCCTACTGGATGGGACGATACCTGGGAATCATCAGTGCACCGGTGAAAAAATAAAGTGCAAAATGATTAAGTAATAGAAAAGTTATAATGTACTACTTAAAATTTCAGTTTTGTCCTTTTTGACCCCTCTAAATCTCCCCAAAGGGGAGACTTTTGGCCAGCAATCTGTGCCTTACTCCCCTCCTTCTCCCCTCCTTCTCCCCGCCTCTGGAGGGGCTGGGGGAGGTCTGGGTTGGGGGAGGTCAAAAGAGGAAACTATTAATTACGACATTATATTGTTATTATTACTTAATGCAAAATGCAAAGTTTCTGGTTTAAAAGCTATTTGTCATCTAATTTTGCATTTTAACCTTGAATTTTGCATTTTTAATTGAGTATTTTTAATTCATGATGGAATTATTGAGAATAAAAATAAAAAGATAATATGAAAAAAACAGTTCGACAGATTACCCTCCTGGTTATGGGATTTGTTCTGATAACCGGATCAGCAAATGTGTGGGCTCAGGCACCTTCGAAGCATCAGGACAAACCATTTATCCAGGATTATAGTATTAAATATACACTTGCAGATAAAAGTGATAAGCTGCAAAATGTAGTTTCCGACAGAAACGGATATATCCAGATCCTATCTTCCAAAGGGTTGCTCCGGCCTCGCGACGGACAATTCCTGTTTCCCGGAACCCTTGTAACCGACCGGCAGGACCGGCCAACATCAGATAAAAATATTGCCGGAATCGGAACCTATGAAAATCAACTGGTTTATATCGATGATAAGGCTGTGCTAAGTAATGCATGGGGTGGAAAATTATTCTCAAGGCACACGCTGCCAGGAGCAAACGTCTTCGCAGGTGGTCAGTATTTCAGTTTCCTGATCTCTGACGGAAAAACCATTCATTTACTGAAAGACTCCCAAAAATTGTGGGAAGGATCCCTTTCGGGGGAAGAAGTAAAGGAGATTAAATTCGATTCGAAAAATAATCTCTTCTGGATTTTAGGTAAGGGCTCAATAAACACATTTTCACCTGAAAAGAAGGAGCTTGTGAAAATTATGGATGGCAGCAATCTAACGTGTATTGCCCCTGTATCCGGAAAGATAATTGTCGGAACCACCGACGGATACTTTGAAATTGATGCAAAAACGAAAAAGCAAATCGGTGAAGTTCACCGCAAGATGCCATCGACCGAAATAACCTCTGTCAATGAGATAAATGGTAAAATCTGGTTCGGATCGACATTGGGGGCTATGATGCTGCGCGAAGATGGAAAATTCAACTTTTATGATTCAAAACGGTGGATCCCTTCTGATACAATAGTTACGATAGCAAAAGGGCCTGAAAATTCGGTCCTTATTTTGACCACAACAGGACTTGCAAAAATTAGTTTCGATGCGATGACCTTGTACGATAAGGCGATGTTTTACGAGAAACAGGTTCATGAGCGTCATATCCGGGTTGGGTTTAATGCAAATATTTCGGGAATGACCGATGGTGATGTGACTACGGGAAGCCTTGAAAATTCGGACAATGATGGTTTGTGGACTTCAATGTACCTGGCAGGTGAGACTTTCCGATATGCAGTTACCAAATCGGAAGATGCCCTGCAGAATGTGCGGGAATCACTGGACGCTATGGAACGGCTATATACGATTAATCCATTGCATAACGGTTTTCCTTCACGCTCATTCGAAAGATCGGGTTATAATAAAACAAGCAAGCCATGGCGACCAACAGAAGATCCTGAGTGGGACTGGAAATCAACCACGAGCAGCGACGAGGCAATCGGACATATCTTTGCTTTTGGGGCCATTGCCGAACTGGTAGCTGAACTGGCGTTGAAAAATAAGGCGATCATGCTGATCGATACGTTGATGTCGCATGTAGTAAAGAACGACTTTTATATGGTCGACTGGAACAGTAAGCCAACCCAATGGGGGAAATGGAATCCTGAATATGTAAATGCCCGTCCTAAAATGGTAGGCGACCGGAAGATTAACTCGTCCAATATAATCGCCATGTTGCAGACCGCTTACCACTTTACAAAAAAAGCGAAATACAAGGATGCTGCAATGTTTCTGATGACCAAACATGGCTACCTTGAAAATCTGATGAAGCCGATGAAAGAGATTACGCATGCACCTGCAGAAGCAGATCTGTTAAGCCGCGAATTGTCTGACGGATGGAACCATTCGGATGATGAGATGTATTATTGCGGATACTGGGGACTCTATCGTTATGCATTCAACGATACTTTGAAAGCAAAATACAGGGCAGCCATTATTGACCATTGGGAAATTGAACGCCCTGAAAAGGAGGGGCTTTGGAATATTATGACCGCCATTGCCGGCACTAAAAATATTGATTTAAAGGAGGCAGTGTGGTATTTGCAGGAGTATCCGCTTGATCTGATCGACTGGAGTGTTGATGCCGACCAACGCAAGGATATCGAAAGAATTGAACCAAATTTCAGAAATCAAACAACCCGTGAGGTGCTTCCACCCGATGAGTTGAGGATCTCGAGACACAACGGAAATCGCTTTGATATGAAGGAAAGAGGAGGCGGACGTTCGGAATATAGTGCCGGAGATATCTGGCTGCTCCCTTACTGGATCGGTCGTTACCTGGATGTGATCAGCGCACCGGTGAAGGGGAATGAAAAAAATGAAAAAATTAAGGAATTAAAGAATTAAGGAATAATGTGAAATAATTTATTTCAAACCTTAGGGTTGCTCTTGGTGACACTTGGTGTTTTGGTGGCTTGGTGGCATATTTTTTGTTTTTTGTTTAATTAGTTAAATCAACGGTTGATAATATTCTTATGAAATTAATTTTAAGATCCCGGCTTATCATTTTTCTGTGGCTTATCCCTGCTCTAACCATTGCATTATCATGCACACATGAGGTCAGGGAAGCATCGGTAAAAGAAGTAATGGACAAAACCATTACCAACCTTTACAAGACATTGGATGCCAAAGAACTAAATTCATTAACTGAAGATAAGGTGATGGCGCTGTTTTCCGATGACGAAAAGGAGGTGCTTTCTACCCATCACTGGATGTTTTCGGTGAATGTGCCGGTTGTCGTTTCGGTCATGCGCAGCAACGAGCAGAAGGTCATCCCTTTCTGGCTTTCTCAAAGTGGTTTTGTTAAAACCGCAATGACCATAAAAAATGAACAGACGACCTATGAAGTATGGCAGAAAGAGTTTCCGGCCGGTCAGGTGGGACTTGGGGTTAACGGTTTTGAAAATTTCATGCTGCACTATTTTGTCTCTGTCGTCCCAAAAAATAAAAATGATAAACTGGAGCTCTCCGGATTTTTTCCGGTCAATCAATATGTTGGTATTCTGGATAATGGTGCTTTCACCTATCACGACTGGGATGAACTGGTTCTGAAAGAGGTTCCCGAATCGATGAAAGGGGAGAAACTGCTCACTACAATTCGTGGACGCGGAGACGAGACCCACCTGATTGGTGTATTCCGCTCAACTGCCTACCCTTCCTCCTCAAAACCTGATCAGGTGATGCTCACCTGGAGTTCCGACCCTTCCACAGGAATGGATATCCAGTGGCGTACGGATACAACGGTCACGAATGGTGTATTAAAATACCGTGAGAAAGGAAGTACTCAGGAATTTTATGTGAATGCCTCACGATATCGGATGGAGGACCGTGCACTGATGAATGACCGGTATATCAACCGTTTTACAACCGAACTTCGGGGATTAAAACCCGGAACTACCTATGAATATCAGGTTGCACCTCAGTCCGTTTGGTCTGATGAGTTTGCATTTTCAACAGCGGCAGCTGACAATCAGTTCTCTTTTAACTGGTTTGGCGATACCCATCACTCTGCCAAATACGGCGAGATCCTGAAGTTGGCCGAGAAGAGCTATCCCGATGCAGCATTTTTCTCGATTGTTGGAGATATGGTAAGTGATGGTCTGCAGCGCGATCAGTGGGACGATCTTTTTGAGTTCTCGAAGCCGGCCCTTTCCCATAAACCGATGATGTCGGTCCTGGGAAATCACGATAACCGCAGTGGTCTGGGTGCTTTAATGTACCGGGAACTTGTTAGTTATCCGAAAAATGGACCTGCCGGTGTCGAAAAAGAGCACACCTACTCGTTCACCTATAAGAACGCCTTGTTTCTGATGATTGATTGTACCGCTCCAATAGAGATTCAAAACTCCTGGATTGACGAGCAACTTGCCAAATCAAATGCTACCTGGAAAATTGCGATGTTTCATTTCCCTCCTTATAACTGGGAGGAGCCCTATTTCAATATTCAGAAGGCATGGGTTCCCATCTTCGATAAATATCATGTCGACATGGTGCTTGGTGGTCATATTCATTATTATATGCGCTCAAAACCGATGAAGGACGGGAAGGTGGTTCCATCTTATAACGAAGGTACAGCCTATATCATTTCGGTTGGGATCCCGGCTAATGCACGAGAGATGCCTGAAGAACCGTATGCCGCAGTACGGAATAATGAAGGTCCTCTTTTCCAGAATTTAAATATCAATGGAAATGAACTAACTTATGTGTCGGTTAATTCTGAAAATAAGGTTATTGACACCTTTAGTATCCAAAAAAAATAAAAAATTGGCAGCCCTGACAGGGTGCCAAACCCTGTCAGGGCTAACATAAATTTTTATAACAATGAAATCTATCCTTTATTCATTTTCCGTCGTGCTTTTAGTGAGCATGATTTCCGGTTCTGTAAATGCACAGGGTCTCTCCAAAACTCCATCTAAATTGCAGAAGGCCTATCCTGACGATGTCTATCTGCAGGAGGTTGCAAAAAGGATCACCACTCAAAAGCCGGTAACTGCAATAGCGTTATACAACGGACATTGCTTTGCCGTTATTGACGGAGTAGTTTGCCGACTGGTCAATGACCTGTTTGATGGTGAGAAAGGAGCTCCGGCAAGTGTCAAAAGACTTATAACCCTTGATGGGGCATTGTGGGCCCTGGCCTCGGATGGAATTTACCGTCTTAAAACGAAATGGGAAAAACTTGATAATCAGGAGTATGTCGATCTTTGCCTTCACCTGGGAACCGTGCATGGCGCAACCCGGGAGGAGATCTTTCGTCTTGAAAACGAACATTTTGTTTCCACAAAGCCGAAGGGGGGATATAATTCAAGTGATATTACCATGTTAATGGAAGATGGTTCACAGGTTCATGCCGATCCGGTTAGTATCGGACCGATCATGCGCATTGCCTCGTACAGCGGAACGTTATATGTGCTGCAACCGGGTAAACTCATCCTTTTCGATGGTTTGGTTGTGAATGAAGATTTTATCGACTGGGGCAGACTCCCGTCAAGAACAACTACCGGCCTGCTCTCCGATGGGAGTAAGTTATATGTAAGTACGAATAAAGGGCTTGGCGTTTTCCGCGGCGGTGCGATGACGGCCCTTCAAGGTAAAGATGGGTTACCGATTGAAAATACCACCTGTCTGGCCAAAGGTTTTGAAGATGATATTTGGATTGGAACAGCTCGGGGAGCGGTAAGAAAGGTGAAGAATGAATGGCACTATTTTGGTTCTGAGCAGTGGCTTCCCGGATTGCAGGTTAGCGATATCGCTGTTGGTAACCATGTGGCTTATGTGGCTACAGATAAAGGTGTTGGCATCATCACCTATGTTCCATATACCCTTCAGAAAAAAGCTGCTTTTTACGAAAAACATATCCTCGAATGGGGGCATAAGAGATTGGGTTTCGTCCATACCTTGTATAAGAAAGATAGTGAATGGATTCGGGAAGTTAGCGATAATGATGGCGGAAATACTGCAACCTATTTGGCTGCTATGAGCTATAAATATGCTGTGACGGGTGATCTATCGGCTCGCAAAGAGGCTGTCGACGCTTTTAAGGCATTGGTTTGGCTTGAACGAATTTCTACTGTCCGTGGTTTTTTTGCCCGGGCCATCTGGTCGCCAACGGGAGATCAATGTGAACGGGCTACTAGAGGATCAGGTGGCTTGCCTGCCCGCTGGTATCCTACAAAAGATGGCAAATGGTTCTGGAAAGGCGATACCTCCAGTGATGAGGTAACCTCTCATTTTTATGGGGTTTCCCTGTTTTATGATCTTGTGGCTCAAGGTCCTGAAAAGGAGATGGCACGTGAACATATGAATCGCATTGCCGGATATATTCTGAAAAATGGCTATGTCTTTAATGACCTGGATGGCAAGCCAACGCGCTGGGGCCGCTGGAATCCCGAATACCTGCTACGCCCTTATGGCTATAACGACCGGGGAGTAAATAGTCTCGAGGTATTAGCCTTTATGCAGTCGGCCTTTACTGTAACCGGTGATCAAAAATTTGAAAAGGGTCTAAAGCAATTAGTTGGATATGGTTATGCCGAAAATACAATTCGTCAAAAAAATACGTTCCCACCATCCACCCTCGCGCCATGGGACGATAACCTGGCATTCGAAAGTTACAATACCTTGCTTCGATATACCACCGATCCGCAGCTGCGATCGATCTATTTGCGGAGCCTCGAACGGAGCTGGGAGGTCAAACGCATGGAGCATATTCCCTGGTTTAATTTCTCCTATGGCGCTCTTTCAGGTAACGATTGCGAAATAGAGCAGTCAGTCTGGCATTTACGCGAATGGACGCTCGACTGTGGCGAATACAATTATCATAACTCGCTTCGTGATGACTTATTTGTTGAGCCGGGCTATACCTCCTATGAGGGTGGCTTAAAGGCAATGTCACCTCGCGAAACATCGGTAAAGTCGGGTAGTCGAAGAGCTATTGATCTCGATGGAGGTAACAATGGTAATGTTATCAAAGAACCGACAGGTTTCCTGCGGGATTACTGGATGGGGCGGTATCACGGGTTTATTCAGGCTCCTACAGTAACAGATCCTGAGTTGATCACAATCACTGAGCCAACTTCAGGGCCAAAGGGGGCGAAACCGTATGACGGACCGGGGATGCCGGAATATTAATAAGTGAATCTTAACTTAATATATTATCTAAAAAAGAAGTAAATTTAAAATTCAAATAGCAAAATGCAAAAAGACTAAAATCTGATAGCTATGACTAGTTTTTCGGATGGGATGTCAGATCGTTTCCTGATGTTTGTCGTCAATCTAATTAAGCTGGAGAGAAAAATCTGCAAAACATATGCCGGCCGTCATATTTATGGTCAACTTTTTCGGTCAGGGACATCTGCCGGAGCAAATTATGAAGAGGCAAGAGCTGGTGAAAGTACTGCAGACTTTATTCATAAGATGCAGATTGTTTTGAAAGAACTCCGTGAATCCCATTTTTGGATAAGACTTATTTACGCTGCCAAATTAGTCCCCCCGGAAGATGAAACTTTAATTCTTATTCTCAGGGAGTCGAAGGAATTGGCGAATATTACGGCCAAATCAGTCGTTACAGCTAAATCAAAAATGGTGAAGAACTTAGGCAAAACCTGATACCTACCCCTTTAATTTTTGCATTTTGCTATTTGCATTTTACATTTTGCATTTAACCTTCTGCCTGCTTATTTACAATCCTGACAAAAAAAACTAATTTTAACTAAGAATATTAATTAGATTACCCTAACAAATATGATAATGAATTCCTCTAATCTCCGATTATTACTACTAAGTATACTCTTAGGCTTTAGTTTACAAAGCCCATTATTCGCCCAGACCGACAGCCCTGTTACCCATGTAAACCCCTTCCTCGGCACCGACTTCTTTGGTCACACATTTCCCGGTGCGTCGCGTCCGTTTGCGATGGTGCATCTGAGTCCCGATATGAACACCCAGGGGTGGACCTATTGCGCCGGTTATATCTATTCCGATAACACCATTATGGGTTTCAGTCACACTCACTGGAGTGGAGTAGGAATGGTCAATGGCGGTGAGGTGATGCTAATGCCAACAGTGGGGTATAAACTGAAAACTGTCCCCGGCTCACCTGAGCATCCGGAGGAGGGATACCGTTCCCATTTTGACCACTCCAGCGAGTCGGCCTCCCCGGGTTACTATTCCGTTTTGCTCAAAGACTGTAATGTAAAAGTTGAGTTGACTTCAACGCAGCGGGCAGGATTTCATCGGTATACTTTTCCAAAATCGGAATGTTCAAGGGTTATCTTAGACCTTGGGCATCAGATCGGGAACAATACCTCTGAAGAGCTGTCTGAATTGCGAATCATCAACAACAACCGGATTGAAGGATCCAAAAGTACGAGTCTGGGAAATGTCTGGTTTGTGGCTGAGTTCAGCCGTCCGTTCACCTATTACGGCACCTTTGACAACGACCTTAAAACCCCTGAATCGGGTGGCAGTCTTTGGCCTTACAAAAATGGCGAAAATGGCAAAAACATCGGGGCTTTTGTCACCTATAAAACTTCGGAGAATGAACAAATCCTCGTAAAAGTGGGGATATCTTATACCAGTTTGGAAGGTGCCCGAAAAAACCTTAACGCAGAAATCCCCCACTGGGATTTTGACAGGATCAGAAAAGAGAGTCGTGAAATCTGGGAGAAGGAGTTAGCCAAAATAAAGATTGATGGCGCCACCGACGATCAGAAAGAGATTTTTTATTCTGCATTATACCACTCATTTCTTGCCCAATATATCTCGCAGGACGTGGATGGGAAATATGTCGGTGCGGATAAAAAAGTGCACGAGGCAAAGGGATACGATATGTACGGATCGTTCTCATGCTGGGATACCTACCGGTCGCAACACCCTCTTCTTACATTAACTGCACCCGACCATGTGAATGATTTTATCAAGTCGATTGCCGCTGCAACGAAAGACTACGGCTGGCTTCCTGCACAGCATTTTCTAAATCTTTTTGGAGAGGCAATGGTTGGTGATCACCTTATCCCGATTATTGTGGATGCTTATATGAAAGGGTTCAGGGATTTTGATGTGAATTTTCTTTACGAGGCGATGCGTAAAAAAGCGCTTGAGGAGCCCAAATTACCCGTTCCTCATTATGCCGGAAGATCCGGCTTGAAGTATTATATGGAACTTGGGTATACCCCCGTCGATAAGGTCACCGAGTCGGTCCCAAATACGATGGAACTGGCCTACGACGACTGGTGCATCGCGCAACTTGCCAAAGAGCTCGGCAAAACAAAAGATTATGAGCTGTTTCTGAAGCGAGCCCATAACTACCAAAACCTTTGGGAGCCGGTATCTAAGTTTATGCGCCCCAAATTAACCGATGGCACCTGGCTTGAACCGCTGAACGGCCGCGAACAGGAGATTGCAAAGGCCGGTGAACATACATATTACAAATATTTCGATCCTTTGCTTGTCGGCAAACGTCCAAACCGCCATTATACCGAATCGAATGCGTGGCAATATATCTGGTCGGTGCAGCACGATGTGAAGGGGCTGATCAACCTGTTTGGAGGAAATAAACCGTTTATTGCCAAGCTCGATACCTTCTTTGAGATGAGCCCCAATATCTCTTCTCCCAAATATGTTGGTGTTGTCGGTACAATCGGCCAATACGTACATGGAAACCAGCCTTCGCACCATGTGGCTTACCTTTATGATTTTGCAGGAGAACCGTGGAAGACTCAGCTCAGGGCAAGGGAGGTAACCGAAGAGCTTTACCGAAGTGGCCCTGGTGGGGTTTGCGGAAATGAAGACATGGGGTCACTCTCCTCGTGGTATGTCCTAAGTTCCATGGGAATTTATGCCGTAACACCGGGTGCTCCATTTTACGCCATAGGCAGTCCCCTTTTTGGACATGCCGTTATCGATCTTGGAAAGGGTAAAACATTTACGATAGAAGCAAAGAACAACTCTCATGAGAATAAATACATCCAATCGGCTACGCTCAATGGTAAGCCATTGAGCAAAACCTGGCTGACCCAAAAGGAGATTACCGATGGCGGAATCGTAAGTTTTGAAATGGGACCTGAACCAAATAAGAGATGGGGTTCCGGACCGGAGGATGCCCCTCCGTCGATGAGTAAATAAAAGAACTTTCTTTCTGAAAAATAAGATTCCTCATTCCGCTGCGCTCCATTTGGAATGACAAATAACAGTTTTAAAAGGAGGGGAGGAGGTCCGGGCGGCGAGACCCCCCGGACC
>CAIVCR010000124.1 GCA_903904515.1 uncultured Bacteroidia bacterium | reverse complement strand
CGAACCCCCGACACGGTTGCCCGTGCGGCAGTTTAGCAAACTGCTGGTTTCAGCCACTCACCCATCTCTCCTTATTTTTGGGTGGTGCAAATGTAGGAATCATTTTCACTTGGGCAAAATAAAAACGAGAAAAAAACGAATAAAAATCAACTTGCTTCCATTATTTTCTCAATCTGTTCATTCTCAATATATCCCGCAGAAAAAAAATAATAAACTAAAATATTGCCTGTATTTGTTGGAAAGTGCTTAAATCATGAGTAATTTAGTCGTGGAATTTAAAGCAGACGTTCTTTCAAATAAAGATATTACCGTATTAATTCGCACGATTGGTAAACTCAACATTTCCATTTAACTGAGAACGCTTATGACCGCTAAAACAGGCCTTATCCCGCATGCGGGAGCAGCATTTGCTGCCATTGGAAGTTTGATCAGTCAGGCACTCAAATCCTGTATTTTCGGGGTTTTACTCAACGCGAATTAATGCGGTTTTTTTTTAATCCTGATCCTGAAACCGGTCAAGATCGCGCCGGTCTTTTTTTGTCGGTCGGCCCGAGCCTCTATCCCTGTCGAATGTACTCATCTGTTGCCTTATTTCAAGTATTTTGAGCTCTTCAGGTGGGGTTATATCCAAAACAAATTCATGAGCCAATTTAGCCCCTACCCGTTTCCCGGTGATGGCAACGACCTTGTATGAATAGGTTATCGGGTTCTTACGCACTTTGATGATATCTCCGGGTTTGGGAACCCTCGATGGTTTCACTGATATTCCCTCAATGGTAACACGCCCCTTCTTGCACTCTTCTGTGGCAAGTGTCCTGGTCTTAAACAGGCGTACGGCCCAAAGCCATTTATCGATGCGTACCGGTTCGTCCATGAGTTGAAAGAATGAAAGAATTAAGAAATTAAGGAATGAAGGAATTAGGAAAAAAACAACTGTCAACTTGAAGTTTAGAATCCTGACAACCTACCAGCCTAAAGCCGAAAAGCCTAATCTCTGTTGTACTTTGTCATCACCTGATTAGGCTCCATGGTCACGAAGGCTTTAATGATTTCGGCACATCGCTCCATTTTTGAATTGACCATTAGCTCCTCTTCAGGTGTCCAGCGACCCAGTACGTGCTCTACCTGACGACCCTGCTGGAAATCGCTGCCAATACCGAACCTCAGCCTCACATAATCCTGACTGCCCAAAATCTGGTGAATACTTTTCAACCCGTTATGACCTGCATCGCTCCCTTTTAACCGTAAGCGTAGTTTCCCTACCGGAAGGGCAAGATCATCGACCAGGATTAAAACTTTATTCAGCTCAATTTTTTCTTTCTGCATCCAGTATTGTACAGAACGACCACTTAGGTTCATAAATGTGTTGGGTTTAAGTAGAATAAGTGTTCTTCCGGCATGCTTTATCTCGGCAATGGCACCATAACGCTTTTCGCTAAAAGAAATATTGGATGCCCTTGCGAGGGCATCCAATATCCAAAATCCTATGTTGTGACGGGTATTTTCGTATTCATCCCCGATATTTCCAAGACCAACAATCAGGTACTTCATCCGAAGATATTAACGATTATTTCTTCTTGCCACCTGTAGTTGCAGTGTCAGCCATTGCTGCACGTGCAGCACGGGTTACTACAACGGTAGCTACCGGAACCGATTTTGCATTTAAAATCTCAATTCCCGGAACATTAACGTCTCCAACCCTGATACTTTCGCTCAAACCAAGATCAGTAACATCAATGATGATCTCATCCGGGAAATCTCTGGAAAAACCTTTTGCTTTCAAAGTACGGAGGTTTGATTTTAATCGTCCCCCTTGCTGAATACCTTTGGCATAACCATCCAGACGAACGGGAATCTCCAACTTAACAGGTACATTTTCGCGTATTTCCAAAAAGTCAATGTGAAGAAGTTTATCCGTTACAGGATGAAACTGCAGGGCCTGCATGAAAGCGTTATAAACCGTGCCATCGATGTCGATTTCGGTTTGGTAAACTTTCGGTGTGTAAATCAGTTTGCGGAATTCGTTTTCGTGGGCCTGAAAATGTACAACTTTGTCGCCCCCATAAACTACGCACGGCACTAAATCACTTGCTCTCAGGTGCTTGGTGTCTTTTTTGCCAACCGACTGACGAGCAGTACCTTTAATTTGAAATGTTTTCATTTGTTTTAAAAATTAACTGTTGTGTAACTAAGTGTTTACTCAGATCTCCTTCCTTGAGGCAAGGTATCCGCATCACACCATCAAAGGTATGCTGTAAAACAGGGCGCAAAGATAACAAATCTTAGATAAATGCAGTACTGATTGATTTATTTTCGTAAACCTTCTGAATTACATCTGCAAACAAAGGTGCACACGATATAACCGTAATTTTATCGGAATTGCGTTTTAGTGGAATTGAATCGGTTACAAGCACCTCATCAATGTATGATCCTTCAATGCGTTCAAAAGCAGGACCGGAAAGAACGGCATGGGTCACAAAAGCTCTGACGGAGTTTGCTCCCTTGGATTTCATCAGATCAGCGGCTTTGGTGATTGTTCCCGCGGTATCTATAATATCATCAACGATAATCACGTCTTTCCCTTCTACATCACCGATAAGGGTCATTGAATCAATCTGATTTGCCTTGCTTCGCGATTTGTGACAAATTACGAGGTCCGTTTTCAGATGTTTTGCAAAAACATTTGCCCTTTTAGTTCCGCCAACATCAGGTGATGCCACCACGATGTCTTTGAGACCCATTTGCTGGATATAGGGAATGAACAGTGCAACGGCACTTAAGTGGTCAACAGGTACATCGAAAAATCCCTGAATCTGATCGGCATGAAGATCCATTGTGATCAAACGGTCGATCCCCCCCTTTGATAACATATCGGCTACCACCTTTGCCCCGATCGAAACCCGCGGTCTGTCCTTGCGGTCCTGACGGGCAAACCCGAAATAGGGCATCACTGCGATTACTTTATAGGCAGACGCTCTTTTGGCCGCATCGATCATAAATAGTAACTCCAAAAGATTATCTGCCGGAGGAAAGGTTGATTGCACAATAAAGGTAAACGAGCCCCTGATAGTCTCCTCAAAACAAGGCTCAAATTCTCCGTCAGAAAAACGGGGACATGAGGCTTTGCCTAACCCTATTCCAGCGTTTTCCGCTATTTTCTCGGCCAGATATTTTGATTCTGTACCGGTAAAGATCTTGATGCAACCATTGGGCATAGCTAGAGATTTACTTTTTTGAATTTATAATGCTCACGTTATCTGTTAGCAAAAGTATATATAATGAGATAACAACAATACTGAATGTGATTTTTTTTTGAAATACAAGATCTCGAAGGTTTTTAAAACCTTCGAGGTCAGATCTATTTAATCTGAATATCAGGATTTACAATGTGATCGATAAACTCCAGCACCTCGTCTCTACCCAATTTGGTGCCCGAAGAGGTAATGAAATTGGGTGGTAACTCCTCCCAGGTTTTTAGCATCTCATTTTTGTATTCTGAAATATTTTTATCCAGTTGCCGGCGTGAAAGTTTATCTGCCTTGGTAAAAACCATGGCAAATGGAATTTCATTATATCCTAAGTAGTTCATAAATTCCAGATCGTTAGCCTGCGGCTTGTGCCGTGAATCAATCAAAGCAAAAACACAATAGAGGTTTTCTCTGGTTATCAGATATTTACGGATAAAGGTGAGCCATTGTTCTCGCGAAGAACGGCCAACCTTGGCATAACCATAACCAGGCAAATCGACCAAAAACCACTGATCATTAATATTGAAGTGATTAATCAGCCTTGTCTTTCCAGGCGCTGTTGAAACCTTGGCCAGATCTCCGAAACCGGTTAGCATGTTAATCAGAGATGATTTGCCCACATTCGACCTTCCTACAAACGCGAACTCCGGCAAATCGGTGACCGGACATTGTACCGGATCAGTGTTGCTGATTACAAATTCGGCTTTTTTTATGATCATTCATAATGTTTTAAAACTAATTGGCTGAAGAGTTAAACATCAGCTAAATCTTAAACGACAGCAAACCTGCAATTATCCGAGATAAACCTCAAGCAGCTTAGCGCTTTCGCCACTCCCGACACAAATCCCAAAGTTACTGATCAGAGCCGGTACAAGGATGGAATCTCCTTTGGCAACGGGAAGACTTTGATCTTCCCAGGTAATGGCGCAATTTCCATCCAGACAGGTATATATTACGAAGGTATCAAGTTCCGCAAAATCACGCTCGATGTTGGTAGTCACTGGTAAAATATTGGTCGTGAAATAGGAACATTCGACCAATTTTACAGACTGGTTATTGATCGCCTGATATGCAGTTCGATAATTGGATTCATGGCGGTATTCAATAGCATCCACAGCCAGATCGGTATGCAGTTCCCGCCCATGGCCATCACTATCCACCCGGTTAAAATCATAAATCCGGTAGGTAACATCAGAGGTTTGTTGTATTTCGGCTACGACAATTCCCTTGCCTATAGCGTGAACCCGGCCGGCCGGCATAAAGAACACATCACCTTCTTTGACCTCTTCATAATTGAGAATCTCTTCCAGTTGACCGTTCTTAAAATAATTAAGGTAATCAGCCTTATCGATTTTCCGGTTAAATCCTGCGATCAGTTTGGCGCCGGGATCAGCCTGAACCACATACCACATCTCCGTTTTCCCGAAAGAATCATGTCTTTCCAAAGCCAGCTCATCATTGGGATGTACCTGGATTGAAAGGTCGTCGTTGGCATCAATGAATTTGATCAGAAGCGGAAATTCTTCTCCGAATTTCTCATAGACTTTTTCCCCGACCAAATCACCCATATACACCTCTATCAATTCCTCCAGACTATTTCCTTTCAGAAAACCATTCGACACAACTGATATATCATTCTGAACACCCGAGATCTCCCAGGATTCACCGCAATTGGGCAATTCAGGAAATTGTTTGTTCAGTAATTCATGCAATTTATTACCACCCCAGATTTTATCCTTGCAGATTGGGGTAAATTTCAGTGGATAAAGATTGTTCATTCCCAATTTTTTGCTTTAAAATTCGAAGTCAACAGCCGCTTTTTCAACAGTGTTTTGCTTGACTAATTCAATCACTTTAAGATGTTCCGGATGAATTTGGTAAAGGGTCAGATCGCCAATAGATTCAAAATGGGTGATAAGTCCGATATCATAGGAGGCTGAATTAAGCTCATAATTCTCACCCACCTTCATAAACTTAATTTCTGAAATACTCTCTTTCAGGGCAAGCAGGGCTTTTTTTATTTTACTCCTGACTACAGCTTTCAGATCTTCATTTTCAAACTCCTTTAATTTAAAAAGGACAATATGATTAATCATAAACCGGTATTTTAATTTGATTACAAAACTAACACTTTATCCCCAAAGTTAGTTTAAAAAAGGGGCCGGATGACGAAAGAAGGGATAGATTGACAAAATATTTCACTAACTTTGAATATCAGTTTAACTTAAAGGTAATGGACCATTTTAAAATATAACTCATTATTTAAATGCTAATTATTGGAATAGCCGGAGGAACAGGATCAGGGAAGACGACAGTTGTTAAGGAGATAATCAGCCGCTTGCATATGGGGGATGTTGCCGTAATTTCGCAGGATGCCTACTATCGGGATAATAGTCAC
This sequence comes from uncultured Bacteroidia bacterium, assembly GCA_903904515.1. Lineage (GTDB taxonomy): Bacteria > Bacteroidota > Bacteroidia > Bacteroidales > Prolixibacteraceae > JAAFHB01. The sequence goes on along the minus strand of CAIVCR010000124.1, from coordinate 1,391 downwards.
CTGTCCCTCGAAGAAAGACAGAAAATTAATTTCGATCATCCTGACAGTATCGAATTTGAGTTGCTTGTTGATAATGTAAGAAGACTCAGGAATGGTGAACAAGTTCATCAGCCCATCTATTCCTACCTCACCTGCACAAGGTCAATCGAGACAGTCGTGATCAAACCGCAAAAAGTGATCATCGTAGAGGGGATATTGTGTCTCCAGCCCGAGGAACTGCGAAAAATGCTGGATATCAGTATTTTTGTAGATTGTGAAGCTGATGTGAGGTTGTCACGGGTTATCCGGCGGGATATCATAGAGCGGGGCAGGGATATCATTAAAGTATTACAGCGTTATGAGGAGACGGTAAGACCGAGTCATCTGCAGTTTATTGAACCAACCAAACGCTTTGCTGATATTATCGTCCCTGAAGGTGGGAACAATCTGGTTGCTATTGACATTATTACTCAATATATCAAAAAACACCTGCACGACACAACCCATGCAATTTAAACAGACATGCTTGACAAACTTTTACCGGAACATGTTTTATTTATTGATATTGAAACTGTTCCACAGCATCAGGATCTGACAGATGCCCCTGAAAATATTCAGAAGCTATGGACAAAAAAGGCCGGGCAGATCGGGAAAGAGGGGGAAACGGCCGAAAGTCTGTATAACCGGGCTGGAATCTATGCCGAATTTGGAAAAATCGTATGCATCTCGGCCGGGAAGATGTTCCGCAAAGGGCAGGAGCGTGCCTATCGTGTGAAGTCATATGCAGGGGACAATGAAAAGACTATTCTGGAGGAGTTTTCGTTGATGCTAATCTCCTTTATGACCAATCCAAATCACAAGTTGTGTGCCCATAACGGACAGGAGTTCGATTTCCCATATATTGCACGAAGAATGTTGATCAATGGACTCCCTCTTCCTTCGGTTTTAGACATTGCCGGAGCAAAACCCTGGGAAGTAAAGGAGGTGATGCTTGACACGCTTCAATTGTGGAAATTTGGTGATTATAAGCACTATACTTCACTCGAACTGCTTTGCGCAATTTTTGATATTCCGACACCCAAAGATGATATCGATGGAAGCCAGGTAGGAAATGTTTATTATAATGAATTTGATATACAGCGAATTGCACGATACTGCGAAAAAGACACCTTTGCCATTGCCCAGTTACTGCTCAGGTTTAAAGGTGAACCATTAATCAGTCAGGACAACTACGAAATAGCTTGAAATAAAACGCCTTCGGTTCTTTCCCCCGAGAAAGAACCGAAGGCGTTTTATTTCAATGGTTTTTATATTTTTGCAGCATAAAAATATAAAGTAAATCAGATGCCAACAGTAGTAAGCGGAATTCGTTCAACAGGAAACCTGCACCTGGGAAATTATTTTGGAGCGGT
>CAIVCR010000123.1 GCA_903904515.1 uncultured Bacteroidia bacterium | reverse complement strand
TAGGCTGTTAGGCAGCAGGCAATAGGCTTTTAGGCTATTAGGGTGAAGATTTTCTAAAGGTCGAAAAGTCAAGTAGTCTAAATATTTTGTGATAAGTTAAATTTTGACGAATAATTGATTTTTTAAATTACCCTTAATTAGATTGAGTATGAAACCATTTATGGATGAGGATTTCCTGCTTCAGACTGAAACTGCAAAAGAGTTGTATCATCAGTTTGCCGCCCGGATGCCTATCTTTGATTATCATTGCCATCTCTCTCCACGGGAGATAGCAGAAGATCGACGGTTTAACAACCTCTCTGAAATCTGGCTTCATGGGGATCATTATAAGTGGAGGGCAATGCGCACAAATGGTATAGCTGAACACTTTATTACCGGAGATGCGAGTGATTGGGAAAAATTTGAAAAATGGGCTGAAACCGCTCCGCATACAATGCGTAACCCCCTTTACCATTGGACCCATTTGGAATTGCGTAAACCTTTTGGCGTAAATTCATTATTAAGTCCTTCATCTGCCCGTCAGATTTGGGACAGCTGCAATGACTTATTAACCAGGGAGGATTTTTCCTGTCGTGGAATTATCAGAAAAGCCAATGTTAAGGTAATTTGTACCACAGATGATCCCATCGATTCCCTTGAATATCATCGGAGCATTTCGGAGAGTGGATTCGAGGTTAAAGTTATCCCTGCCTGGAGACCTGATAAAGCGATGGAGATCGGGAATCCGACTGCATTTAATGATTACGTTGAGCTGTTGGAAATTGCATCTGAGGTTTCAATAGTATCCTTCGATCATTTTATGGAAGCCCTTGAAAAACGGCATCTGTTTTTTCATAAACATGGTTGCCGGCTTTCTGATCATGGTCTGGAAACAATTTATGCTGCCGAATACACTTCTGCAGACATTAAACGGATTTTCGATTCACTGCGAAACGGTAAAAGCCAATCCTCTGAAGATGTTTTAAAGTTCAAATCAGCAATGCTTTATGAATTTGCCGTTATGGATCATTCACGTAACTGGACACAGCAATATCACCTTGGGGCAATGCGAAACAATAACAGCCGGATGTTTGAACTTATCGGAGCAGACAAAGGGTTTGATTCAATCGGAGATTACCCGGTTGCAACGGCATTGTCGAAATTCCTGAATCGTTTGGAATATGATCAGAAACTCACCAGAACGATTCTATATAATCTTAATCCGGGTGATAATGAGGTGATGGCTACCATGATCGGGAACTTTCAGGATGGTGTAACTCCCGGGAAAATCCAGTGGGGATCAGGCTGGTGGTTTCTTGATCAGAAAGATGGGATGATCAATCAGTTGAACACCTTGTCAAATCTGGGATTATTGAGCCGGTTTAATGGCATGCTGACTGACTCCAGAAGTTTTCTCTCCTATTCGCGTCATGAATATTTCCGCCGCATCCTGTGTAATCTTATTGGCAGTGATGTGGAAAACGGAGAAATTCCGGCTGATATTGAATTTCTTGGGAAAATGGTGCAGGATATCTCCTATAATAATGCAACTAATTATTTTGGTTTTGATGTATAAGAAGGTCCTGGTACTATTTAAAAATTTCTTGTAAGTAGCAACGCGCAAAGAAACCGCGATGACCGCTACGATATAAATTTTTCTTTACACTACGACGTTAATTAATAAACCATTGCGATTTAGCGTATTTTTTTCAACCATTTTAACCAACATTTAATGAGCCAAATTAACCAGAGAATTGGGAAATACCGGTGGACCATTTGTGCCCTTGTGTTTTTCGCCACTACGGTAAACTACCTCGACCGGCAGGTCCTTAGTCTTTTAAAAGACCGCCTTGAGGTGCAGTTTAACTGGAGTGATTCCGATTATGCCAATATTGTTTCTGTTTTTCAGTTTGTATATGCTATCTCCATGATCTTTGCCGGTCGTCTGATTGACTGGCTTGGGACAAAGATTGGCTACGCATTGTCTTTGGTTGTTTGGTCCGTTGGAGCCATGATTCACGCCCTTGCCAGGGGGACCGGAGGTTTTATGTTTGCGCGCGGAGTACTGGGCTTTGGAGAGTCGGGGAACTTTCCGGCAGCAATAAAAACTGTTGCCGAATGGTTTCCCAGGAAAGAACGGTCGCTGGCTACCGGAATATTTAATTCGGGAACAAATGTAGGTGCGATCATTGCCCCTATTACGGTTCCCTGGATTGCCGACCACCTTGGGTGGGAATCGGCATTCCTGATAATTGGAGGAATTGGATTTTTAATGGTTGATCTTCTGGTTCTGGCTTTATGAAATACCTATGCGCAATAAGCGAGTTGGTTTGGCAGAACTCACCTATATTAATTCAGATACTGCTGCAGAAGAGGCGATAAATGGTCCGGCAAATGAATCGAAAATCTCATGGTTCGAGCTTTTGAAATTCAGACAAACATGGGCATTCAGTTTTGGCAAGTTTATGACGGACGGCGTATGGTGGTTCTTCCTTTTTTGGTTACCAGCATACCTTAAGGCACAATATGGAATGACGGGTATGGAGGTTGCATACCCTCTCGCTGCGCTATATATGCTGTCATCAGTTGGTAGTATTGGAGGCGGATGGTTTCCAATGTATTTCATCAATAAAGGGTATGAGCCTTATGAAGGACGGATGAAGGCAATGCTCACCATTGCCCTCTTCCCATTGGTTGTTTTAACTGCCCAGTATTTTGGGACCATCAGTTACTGGTGGCCGGTTCTCATAATTGGTATTGGGACCGCAGCGCACCAGGCCTGGTCTGCCAATATTTTTACGACAGTTTCTGATATGTTTCCAAAGAAAGCTGTTGGTAGTGTAACCGGAATCGGTGGAATGGCAGGAGGTATCGGAGGAATTGTGGTCAATAAATCTGCGGGTTGGCTTTTTGATGGTTATCGTCATGCCGGGATAGCACAAGGATGGCTGCAAGCGAAGACGGCTCATTTGGGTGATTTTGTCGATAAAATCCGGTCACTTCAACTCGTGAATAAGCATGGAGATCTCATTAATCTGGATAAAGTTGAATTAGGAAGCCTTCCCTCAGAGGTTGTAAAACAATTACAGGCTATCGATCCTGTTTCGTTTAAGTTATTAAAATCAATACAGTATCCTATTGTTCAGCATGATATGACAACGGCCTACACAATTGTATTTGCATTCTGTGCACTGGCCTATCTTGTGGCGTGGGGGGTGATGCATACACTGGTACCAAAATTTAAAAAGGTTGAGTTGTAGTCGTAACTATTCTGATTTCCTTAAATGACCTTAAAATTGAAGCCTTGACTTGTTCATCTATAAACAAATCAAGGCTTCACCATTACACGTAAAATATCCTGATCTAAAACAGTTTTCCAATCTCCTTCTTTAGTTCATTCATTGCAATCAGAATAACCTGGTTCTCTTCATCGATATAATTTTCGATGATCTTCTTACTCAGCAGTAGGGCAGGGGCATCACGATCGATCTCCTCAGCCGATTTATTGATGATGCCGATCAGGTTCTCTCTGGCCCCCCGGATGGTTTCCCACAGGATTGGCGAAACATAGATTTGCTGGGAAAGGTTATGCTCAAATTCCTGCCTGATCTGGGACAGTAATTGGTGATGAAAATCAGAGGCTGTTATGTCATGTGGTGGTACCCTGATCAGCAGAGATTGCGGAGAGATCCGTTCAAGCAGCAGCGCAAGCCGCTCATAGGCCTGCAATCTGACAGGTGTAATGTTTTTGCTGTTAGTTATCCGAAACTCAAAATCGCGCTGTTTCTGCCCGTTTTCAAGCATATCCCTGAATAGGAAATACGCAGTTAAAAATACGATCAAGGCAGGAAGTGTAATTTTTAAAATTTCCCAAACGGAACTCATATCATTTGTCATGTTTTTTATTTCTATTTATTTCTATTTGTTACAGTTTTCTTTTCTGTTTTGTCTATTTTTCCTGATAAGGCTGAAACCTGGGTGTAAAGAAAAAAGATCAGTATAAAATAAAGTATTGTCAAAATAGCCAGAATTGAATACCGCTTAGATTTATAATAATATAGGAGTAATGAAGCGATTGCCAGCACTCCTCCGACAGAAGCTTGCCAGCCTGTGGAAGTGATCAGACTGGCTGCAACTTCTTGTCCATTGGATACACCCAGGGCTGTTAAGTCACCAAAAAGATTAAAATAGAGTGATGTAAGACTGGCAATCAAAAGAGTAATCCACCCCAGGAGTGTCCACAAATCCCGTTTATCTACATATCCAACAGTCAATAAAACTACTCCGGCAAAGATACCCCATTGGGGGAGGACCGTTGGAAGATAGAACTGTGCATTTATCATTTTTTATCTCTTTTTTAAAGATGCAAAATAAGGATTTTGTTCTTAACAATTTAATAAAACGGCCATAAACTTTTATATTCTTATTTTTGAGGATAAAATAGTTGAATAAACATGGAGAATGAATTAACACCAAATCCCCTTGCAAAGGGATTGATTTTCGATATTGACGGGACAATTTGCGATACAATGCCTGTTCATTTTATCGCCTGGAGAGAGACTGCTGCGGAACAGGGAATTGATTTTACCCCTGAACTTTTTGTGGAGGTAACTGGAATTCCTGCACTTCAAACCAGCCAGTACCTGAAAGCCAAATTTAATCTGGATTTTGATGAGGTGGCATTTACCCACTTAAAAGAGTTGCGGTATGAGCAAAATATGCACAAGGCAAATCCAATCTGGCCGGTTGTAAAGATCATCAAAGAGTATAAAGGGAAACTTCCGATGGCCTGCGGGACAGGCGGGTCGCAGTACCTTGCCTGGAAAACCCTCGAAATCGCCGGGGTAAAAGAGTGTTTCGAACATGTCGTTGCAGCTGAGGATGTGGTTAATCATAAACCTTTTCCCGATACGTTCTTAAAAGCTGCTGAACTTATCGGAGTTCAACCTTCAGATTGCGAGGTTTATGAAGATGGGCAGCTGGGTCTGGATGCCGCTGAACGTGCCGGTATGATGTGGGTAGATGTAACCCGCTTTTACGAAGTAACTACAGGCAAAGAAATATAAAATGCTTAATGGTGAATGGTTAATAGTGAACGGTTAATGGTAAATAGTCAGCAGTTAATAAAGCTGTGCGAATACGTATGAATCATGAAAGACATAAATATTAAGCATTACCATTTTATCATTAAGCATTAACCATTATTTCTTTAATTTCGTCTTTCTTCAATTCTTCTTCGAATATGGATTTTAAAATAGTATCAGATTACCAACCCACGGGGGATCAGCCAGAGGCAATAGAGCAGCTCGTTGATGGGGTGAAGAATGATATTCCTTATCAGACCTTACTCGGTGTAACCGGTTCAGGGAAAACTTTTACGATGGCTAATGTTATCGAGAGGGTTCAAAAACCAACGTTGATATTAAGTCATAATAAGACCCTGGCTGCGCAGCTCTATGGTGAAATGAAACAGTTTTTTCCTGAGAATGCTGTTGAATACTTTGTCTCATACTACGATTATTACCAGCCTGAAGCTTATTTACCGGTCACGGATACTTTTATCGAAAAAGATTTATCGATTAATAAGGAGATAGAGAAACTCAGGTTAAGTACTACTTCTGCCTTACTCTCCGGAAGGAGGGATGTTATTGTCGTTTCTTCTGTTTCATGTTTATATGGGATTGGAAATCCCCAGGATTTTCATGCCAATGTATTGTCCGTTAAAGTTGGTGAAGTTTTTAGCCGAAATGTTTTCCTTCATAAATTGGTTGATGCGATGTATTCCCGCAGTGAAGTACTTTTTCAGCGGGGAAACTTCAGGGTCAAGGGGGATACGGTGGATATTTTTCCCGCCTATGCAGATGATGGAATTCGGATTGTATTTTATGGGGATGAGATTGAGGAGATTGCATTGTTTAATCCTGAAAATGGATATGCTGTAAAAAGCATGGATAACTGTGTGATTTATCCTGCTACTATATTTGTCACTACCAAGGACAGTATTCAGCTGGCAATCAAGAAGATACAGAATGACCTGGTCGATCATGTCGATTTTTTCAAGAGATCAGGAAAGCATGTGGAGGCGAAAAGGATTGAAGATCGTGTAACCTATGATCTTGAGATGATTCGCGAGTTAGGGTATTGTCCGGGAATTGAAAATTATTCCCGCTATTTTGATAATCGTTCACCCGGGTCCAGACCCTTTTGTCTGCTTGATTATTTTCCTGACGATTACCTGATGGTGATTGATGAGAGTCATGTAACGATGCCACAGATTCATGCGATGTATGGCGGTGACAGATCCCGGAAGGTTACCCTTGTTGATTATGGCTTCCGCCTGCCGGCTGCTATTGATAACCGCCCACTGAAATTTGAGGAGTTTGAGGATGTAGCCAAACAAATTGTCTTCGTAAGTGCAACTCCCGCTGATTATGAGTTACAAAAGAGTGAGGGTGTTGTTGTTGAGCAGATTATTCGGCCGACAGGGCTTCTCGATCCGCAGATTGAGATCAGACCCAGGATCAACCAGATTGATGATCTGATGGAGGAGATTCATATCCGGTCCGAAAAGAATGAAAGGGTTCTTGTTACCACACTTACCAAACGGATGGCGGAGGAACTTCAGAAATATTTTGACCGGATGAATATTCGTTGCCGCTATATCCATTCAGATGTCGATACCATGGAGCGTGTTGAGATCATGGAACAATTGCGGAAAGGGGTTTTTGATGTATTGATCGGGATTAACCTGTTGCGTGAGGGGCTCGATTTACCGGAGGTTTCTCTGGTCGCTATACTTGATGCTGACAAAGAGGGTTTTCTTCGCTCAGAGCGATCCCTGACCCAAACAGCCGGACGCGCCGCCCGTAACCTAAACGGGCTTGTGATCATGTATGCCGATAAAATTACCGATTCGATGCAGCGAACTATCGATTCGGCCAATTACCGAAGGATTAAGCAATACAACTATAATATCGAGAATGGGATTACGCCAACGCAAATTATCAAGCCTACCCGCGAAATAATCGGGTTGGAATACCGCCCTGATAAATCAGTGATGGGAAAAGCCTATATCGCGCGTGAAAAGGCTGATGTGGCAGCAGATCCGGTTGTGAAATACATGAGCACTGATGCGCTGGAAAAAACGATCTTAATGACACAAAAGGAGATGGCTAAGGCTGCCAAAGAACTTGACTTTATTGAAGCTGCCCGATTGCGCGATGAAATGTACCGGCTTAAAGAGTTACTAAAACAACGTCAAAATGGATAACCGGATAGCAAAAGTTGCATCGGCAATGATGCAGAAAAACGTTGGGGATCTCAAAAGGATTGAACATTCACTTAAAGTTTATGCGTATGCCCGAAATCTTGGAATTGCAGAATTGTTAGAACCCTGGTTGCTTGAGGTTCTTGAACTGACCGCTTTACTTCATGATATTGGGATTCATATGGCGGAGAAAAAATATGGAAAATGCACCGGTCAGGATCAGGAAGAGGAGGGGCCGCCCATAGCCCGGGAAATACTGAAAAGCCTCAGCTTTAGTGAGGACATAATTGACAGGGTGTGCTTTGTAATCAGTAAACATCACACCTTTACGGCAGTGGATGGTATTGATTTTCAATTGCTGGTTGAAGCTGATTTTTTGGTCAACTCATCCGAGGATCAGATGTCAGAATATCAGATCACCCATTTTGCAAAGAATATTTTCAGGTCTGAATCAGGGCTGGATTATCTAAGGTTATTGCATCCTCATCTTTCACTTTAGGTTTTCACTGTAAATCCAGATCCATACAGATAAAAAAAGGTAGAGACGCACAGCTGCGCGTCTCTACAAAATATTCTTGAATTTTCAATACTATCCCAGGTATGTTTTCAGGAGTTTACTGCGTGACGTATGCCGCAGCCGTCTGATTGCTTTCTCCTTTATTTGCCTAACACGTTCACGGGTCAATCCAAAACGTTCGCCGATCTCTTCCAGGGTCATCTCCTGGCAGGCAATTCCGAAAAACATCCGGATGATATCTGCTTCACGTTCTGTTAGTGTTGTCAACGAGCGATCGATCTCACGTGAAAGTGATTCATCAATCAATACCCGGTCTGCACTTGGAGAGTCGTTATTGATCAGTACATCCAACAGGCTATTGTCTTCACCATCCACAAAGGGGGCATCAACAGAAACATGTCTTCCTGAAACTCTCAGGGTATCAGCTACTTTATCGGCCGGTAATTCAAGTTGTTCTGCAAGTTCTTCGGGAGAAGGTCTTCTCTCGTGCTCCTGTTCGAATTTTGAATAGGCCTTATTTATTTTATTCAAAGAACCAACCTGGTTCAATGGAAGACGGACAATTCTGGATTGTTCTGCCAATGCCTGAAGGATAGACTGACGTATCCACCAAACGGCATAGGAGATAAATTTAAAACCACGTGTTTCATCAAATTTCTCGGCAGCTTTTATGAGACCAAGGTTCCCTTCGTTAATTAAGTCAGGTAGGCTAAGGCCTTGATTCTGATACTGTTTTGCGACAGAAACCACGAATCTGAGGTTTGCCCTGGTTAATTTCTCAAGTGCTGCCTGATCACCTTTTTTGATACGTTGGGCTAATTCAACCTCTTCTTCGACTGTAATTAGCTCTTCTTTACCGATTTCCTGAAGGTATTTATCAAGCGAGGCACTCTCGCGATTGGTAATGGATTTTGTAATCTTTAATTGTCTCATGCTCTCCGATTAAAAGTTTGCAAAGTTACAAACATTTGTGGTTTTGTACAATACCAAAATGGAGGTATTTCTATTATGTTCCGAAAAATTACTCTTCCAGTTTAAAAACATAGTAAGTCCATTCACCTCCAGGGTAAACTCCTTCTACCAATATTGGCTTTTTAGTGCTGGCTTGTGAAAGTACTCTTTTAATGTCTTCAACACTCGATACGGCCATTTTGTTTATGTCTGTAACAATAAATCCAACTTTGACCCCGGCATCTTTTAGTTTTCCCTTGGTCAGATTCAATACCTGGATCCCTTCATCGATTTTCAGCCGTTCTTTATCTTTTTCAGAAATTGGTCCAAATTCGGCTCCCAATACAGAAAAAGATTCTTTAACTATCGATGTTCCCCCTTTTGTATTACGCAGGACGACGGCAAATTGTTTCAATGTACCCTCTCTTTTGATAGTTAATGCAACTTTATCGCCGGGTCTGTATTTGGCAATCTGCTCCTGCAACTGGGACACGGTGTTTACAGCGTTTCCATTGACTGATGTGATCACGTCTCCTGCCTTTATGCCAGCCAGTCGTGCAGCTCCATCTTCTGAGGTTTTGCCGACATAAACCCCTTCAATTTTTCCCAGGTGCTCCTCCTTAGCCAGATTGTCATCAATGTTTTTTATTTCGACGCCCAGCATCGCTCTCTGAACCTCTCCGAATTGTTTCAAATCATCGACGACCTTTCTGGCAATTGAAGCAGGTACAGCAAAGGAGTACCCCGAATAGGAGCCTGTCCTGGATGCAATTGCGGCATTTATACCAACAAGATCGCCACTTGCGTTAACCAGTGCTCCGCCACTGTTTCCTGGATTTACGGCTGCATCAGTCTGGATAAATGATTCAAGGGGCAATTGCCCGCTTATGATTCCGATGCTTCGTGATTTGGCACTCACAATCCCGGCTGTGACTGTCGAGTTAAGATTGAAAGGATTTCCCACTGCCAGAACCCATTCGCCTAATTTTAAGGCTTCAGAATTTCCCCAAACCAGATAAGTAAGATCCTTAGCATCTATTTTAACCAAAGCGATATCGGTATTGGGATCACGTCCGATAACTTTTGCTGTAAATTTCCGGTTGTCATTCAGCACAATTTCGATATTGTCCGCCTCATCGATAACATGATTATTTGTCACGATATACCCTTCCGGGCTAATAATTACACCGGAACCGGAACCCATGTTGTATTCAGGTTCCTGGTTATACCCTTTGGGCTGGTTATACCCTTTCGGACCGAAGAAAAAATCGAAAAGCGGATTTTCATTTCCACCATAACCCTGGGCCTTCACCTTGGTTGTGATGTGCACAACAGCATGCACACTTTTTTCAGCAGCCTGGGTCAAATCAGGCAACTGAACCTGCGGCCCTTGTGGCGTATTGTAACTGGTAAACTGAACCGGTGAAGATCCCAGTAAAGCTACTCCGCCAGGCTCATGAATGAATTTTGAATATAAAAAGATGGCAATAATGGCCCCGGCAAATGCAATTGCCAATGTTTTTGCAATTTTTTTGATGCTGTCCATAACTTGTTTTTTTAATTTTTAATGCTTGAATTTTAAATTAAGTTCAGTTTAAGCTCACAATTTATGTGCCATTTTCCCGAATACTAACTCATAGACGCAAAAATCTGTCTGAAAGTTTAACCGGATTAACATACTTTAACTTCACTTACTCTTTGTTATCAACCAGCAGCCGTTTTCCTTATTTTAGATATTCAGGTAAGGGGATTAACGAAAGACATTATGACATAGTTATGAATGGAAATTTTGTATTTGGAGAACTTACTCTCTTTTTTCCTGTGAATATACGAAATAATGGGGAAATTATTAACCGGATGAATATTGTAATCTGGTTACTTACCGTTTTTTTAGGAGTCTTACAATTTCTCCAATCCAAAGGACAACAGATGTGGATCCAACAATGATTATCCATTCCTTAAATGGTAAGGGGACTGTTCGAAACACTTCATTTCCAAACTGTACAATGACTATTTGTCCGGTCAGTATAATTGTTGCAACAATAACAAACCCAATGCTCTGCTTCATGTTTCTGAAAGCTGATTTTCCTGTCGCAAAGGCCTTGGCATTAAATATATTCCAAAATTGGAGCAATACAAAAATTGTGAAAAAGCGGGTTAAATTGATAGGACTTAATTCTCCTGAGTTATCTTTAAAATATATAAGAAGAGTCATTAAAATTGCGACAAAGGCTAAACCGACAAACAAAATATTGTTACGCATCGCCTTGGTAATGATGAAATCAGAAGATTTTCTGGGTTTATGATCCATGATTTTTTCGTCCGGTGGCAGTGATGCAAGTGCTCCTGCAGCAAAAGTATCCATGATCAGGTTAACCCAAAGCATCTGTGTCACAGTTAAAGGCAATTCGTGGCCTATTATGGAGCCAAACAGGACAACGATCAGTGCCGTTAAATTAATCGTAAGTTGAAAGAGGATAAAACGCTGGATATTTTGATATAAAGACCTTCCCCACATTACTGCTGTTACGATGCTTTTGAAGGAGTCATCGAGCAGAGTGATGTCGCTAGCCTCCTTTGCCACGGCAGTCCCTGATCCCATCGACAATCCGACATGCGCAAAGTTCAGAGCTGGTGCATCATTGGTGCCATCGCCTGTAACAGCTACGACAGATCCGCTTCGTTGTAACAACTGAACTAACCGCTGTTTATCGGATGGCCTTGCTCTGCACATTATTTTGAGATGTTTAATTCGCGCTGTGGCTTCTTCATCACTTAATGTTTCAAATTCACTACCCGAAATAATGTTGCGCCACTGATCGCTGATATTCCAGATGCCAATCTGACGCCCGATCTCTTTGGCAGTTCCTGAAGTGTCTCCTGTCACAATTTTAACATCGATTCCTGCTTTAAGACATTTCAACACTGCCTCTGCTACATCCTCACGAACCGGATCAGAAATCGCGGCAATGCCCAAATAGGTGAGTTTTGTATTGTCCAGATCATTGCTGATATGCTCCAGCAATCCATCTTCTATAATTTGACAGGCAAACCCCAGAGTCCTCATTCCCTGGTCCTGGTATAAATGTAAAAGTGCATCAATTTGGTGCGTAATAGCTGCAACTTGTTTTCGCTCCCCATCGTATAAAACATCCTGGCATTTGGAAAGAACAATCTCAGGAGCGCCTTTGATATAAAGTACCTTTTTTTTCAGTAAGGGGGAGTATACCAAAGTGGCCATAAATTTTCGTTCCGTTGAAAAGGTGAGTTGTTCGATTACCTTGGCTTCCTCGCGCAATTGAAGGTAGTTTATCCCTTTTGAATGTAGCCATAACAGCAAAGCTGCCTCGGTGGGATTCCCCAATGTTTTAATGGTTTTTTGATCTGAAAAATCGAGATAGGCCGTGGCATTAACAGCAATTCCCTCCATGATCAGGCAGCTGATTTGGTCATTGGAAAGTTGCTGGTCTTTAAGGCCAAAAAAATTTGTCCTGGCCACCTGCATCCGGTTTTGGGTTAATGTTCCAGTTTTATCGGTACAAATGACCGTTGTTGCACCGATGGTTTCACAGGCATGCATTTTTCTGACCAGGTTATTGGATTTTAGCATTTTACGCATACTTAAAGCTAGGCTCAACGTTACGCTCATTGGAAGACCTTCCGGAACAGCTACAACGATCAGTGTGACAGCAACCATAAAATACTGAAGTATTCTGCCAGCTGTTTTAATACTTACCCAGGAAAGAGGATCTAAAGGATTAATTCCCCCCAGATATCCAACAAAAATCAGCACGGTAATGGAAAGCAATCCGAAACCAAACCATTTTAACCAGCTCCCGTTATTGACACTTTTGGGAATGCCCGACTTTAAACCTAAAAAGTCAAAACCATCATAAATTATTGGTATCCAAATTTTTGTTAATGCAATCAAGGCTGATAGCATAACGATTCCAACCGATCCCAGCTGAGTAAGTGTGATTGATTCTGCAGGGTTACTAAAAAGCAAATCTTTTAAGAACAGGATTGAGAAGGTGAGAATAGCCAGCCCAAAACCCATCACCCCGATGAATTTTGCCAACCCGTTAAGCTGTTTGTTCAGAGGGGTAATCTCGCCTGAGGTTTCTGTTGATTGTCTGGCTACTTTCCCATATTCAGTCGCATCTCCAACTGCGGTTACAACCAGAACTCCATGACCATCCATCACCTTGGTTCCACGCATGGCCCAGTTTGAGGGATAGGTTGATTCTTTATCAAAATCCTTTGGGTTTACCGTTTTGTCAATTACCGGCTCTCCGGTCAGACACGATTCATCAATCTGAAAGGAGACTGCCTCAATTATTTCTCCGTCTGCCGGAACCTCTTCACCCGTACCCAGAAGAACAATATCCCCAACAACAATATCTCTTTTGGGTATTTCACTGATATTCCCATTTCGTATCACTTTAACAGGGGTATCGTCAGTAACCTGATTTAAAATATCGAATTTTTTATTGGCATCCACCTCAAACCAAAAGGCAATAACAGTGGCCAGAATAATTGCACAAAAAATACCAATTGTTTCAATATATTCATTTTCCACAATTGCAATGCCCAGGGAGAGGAAAGCTGCAATAAGCAATATTCTAATAATGGGATCTTCAAATTTCTCAAGAAAGAGCTTCCATAACGGATCACGTTTGGCGGGGGTAAGAAGATTATTCCCGTATTTCAAGCGACTTTCCCGGACTTCTTTATCCGTAAGACCAGCGTAATGATTTTTGCGTTCCATTAGAATTAAGCTTCTTATTTCTTTGTGATTAAAGGTATTGGATTATAGTAAACTCTAAGCTAATTAATCCAAAATCATAAAAATGAAATATCCGTTTGTTGTTTAGCCAAACCATGGGTTCAAAAACTTCGCAAAAAGCAAAATATCAAACTGCGAATAGTTACTTTATTTATATTGTATGATGCCATTCGCACGCTTAATTAATTAATTTTCAATGATATCGTTATCTGTAGATTCAGTCAGTGTAAATTCGGTGCTGTTTGATTCCAAAACCTCTACATCCTTCAGTTTTCGTTGAATTGCCCGTGTCCTTTTCCCTAATACATCATCCAATTGATTCAGTCCGGTCTGAATATTGCCCTGAGCTTTCTCCACAAGTCCGCCAAATAGTTCAAACTCTTTTTTAACTGCTCCAAGGATTTTCCAAACCTCACCACTTCGTTGTTGAATGGCTAAGGTTTTAAATCCCATTTGAAGGCTGTTTAAGATAGCGGCTAAGGTTGTCGGACCAGTAACCACAATTTTAAAATTTCGTTGCAAATCTTCCAGCAAAGTGGCTCTGCGAACTACTTCTGCATAAATTCCTTCGAACGGAAGAAACATTATCCCAAAATCGGTTGTATTTGGAGGATCAATATATTTATCATGGATGTCTCTTGCCATTTTTTTAATTGTCGACTCCAATAGTTTTTGAGCCGATTCAATTTTTTGAAGATCGCCTGTCTCATGAGCATCCTGGAGTTGTTCATAAATATCTTTAGGGAATTTAGCATCGACAGGTAACCAGACAACCGATTTCTGATCGTCCCGTCCAGGTAATTTGATCGCAAATTCAACAACATCCGCGCTTCCGGATTTTGTTTTTACATTGGCTTCATATTGACCAGGTGCCAGAATCTGCTCAAGTAACATGGCGAGTTGAACCTCTCCGATACTTCCCCTCATTTTCACATTACTCAACACCCGTTTGAGACCGCCCACATCCTGTGCGAGTGTTTGCATTTCACCTAACCCTTTCTGAACGTTTTCAAGTTGTCTGACTACCAGTTCGAAAGATTGTCCAAGCCTCTCATTCAGTGTTTTCTGCAGTTTTTCATCAACGGTAACCCTTATTTCCTCAAGTCGTTTTTCTGTACTGTCGACCATTTTCTTCTGCTCTTCACCAAGAAGGGCAAATTTTTCACGCTGAAGCTGGTTAAACGATTCTACATTTTTATCAAAGGTTTCCTGAAATCCTTTAAATGAATTGATTAATGTATCACGTTGCAGGAGGTTGTCGCTTTTTGATTGAGCGGTTATATCTTTCAGTGTATCAGTAAGTTCTTTTCTGAATTCTTTAAGCGTGCTGTTCAATTCCAACCTGTTCTCTTTGGCAATTGACGAGTTTTCTTCACGGTTAATTCTAAAATCTTCACGAAATCCGGTCTCAATTTTCAGGAGTGTTTTCTCGAGATTATTAATCCGGTCAGCGAGAAAAGGATCTATCCTGCTTTTTTGGAATAAAAGCAGAATAGATAGCAACAGATTGAAAACGATCAATATCGTTAATAGCAGAGTTTCTGTCATTATTACCTGTTTTAATAGTTCAAGATTTCATTTAGGTTAAAGATAAACAATAAAGTTGTTAATCTTTAGGTCATCTGATTTTACCTTTTTCTGAATATTCTTCGGGTGAATATCAGCCTGAAAAAATTGTAAAAGAAGGGGAGGAGTGTTACAACAATTAGTCCCAGAAAAATCAGAAGATAGTTCTCTTTGACCCATGGATTTTCCCCGATAAAATAGCCGGCAAGGGTAAACAAAGGGACCCAAAGAATAGAACCAACGATAGTATAAATCAGGAATAGTGCATATTTAAACCCTGAAAGTCCGGCAAAAAATGGAATATAGGTTCTGATCACTGGAAAGAAACGGCCAACTACTATTGATTTAGCGCCATATTTATCGTAGAAATGGCGTGTTTGGTGGATATATTTAATCAGGTATTTTCGGACAAAATGGTTTTGGCTTTTTTCGAGATTGACACCAAAAAAAGATCCCACAAAATAGTTGGTCAGATTTCCCAGAATGGCAGCAAGAATTAGAATGGGAACCAGCCAGACGATATTGAGTGCTGTTGAAGCGGAGATTACACCGGCAGAAAATAGTAATCCGTCACCCGGAAGAAATGGAAAGAAAAGGAAACCTGTTTCACTGAAAATGATCAGAAAAAGGATCACATAGGCCTCAATCACATTTTCCGCTACAATGCGCATAATAACCTGATCGGTATGTAATACTAATTCAAATAATTCGTTCATTTAAACTTAGTTTTATGAAAGTTTTAATCAAAACGCCAAAGAGATGTTGTTTTAAGAGGTTTTCGCAAACATACGTCAAAATAAATGGAAAATAAACAAGCCTAGAGATAAATAAACAATCAAACTAAATCACAAATTTCAACTAGTTGATTATATTAATCTTATACGTTTTAGTGTTTTGTCTGAATTCAATATTTTCAGTGACATGCATCCATATTTCTGGGCTTTGACTCCTGAAGCAATTTATCAGCCATCGCATCTCCTAGTTCAATGCACATCTGAAATTTGTCGGCTTTAAGGGCCCCTTTCTCTTCAATAGGATCATAGACCATCTCCCATTTGATCATATCGGCAAATTTCTTGAGGTTATTCACCCCTCCGCCATTCCACAGAAAGTTTCCGAAAATTCCCAGATAATGCTCTTTGGGAGCCATATGCTCAATCGTTTTAAGTAATGTTTCTACATTTGGAAACAGGGCATTATTGTATGCACAGCTACCTACAATAAATCCTTTATACTTAAAAATATCGTTGATAATATAGGATGAATGCGTTTTGGAAGAGTCATATACACGGATGTTTTTTATACCGCGCTCACTTATTTGTCTGGCGATCACCTCTGCCATTTTCTGGGTGTTTCCGTACATTGAGCCATAAACAATCACGACCCCTTGCTCCATTTCGTAGTTACTCCACTTTTGGTAACGACTTAATACCCAGTTCAAATCAGTACGCCAGACAGGTCCATGGGTTGAAGCTATGGTCTTAATATCCAGATGGGCCAGTTTTTTCATTGCCCGTTGGGTATGTGCACAATATTTACCTACAATATTGGTGAAATAACGCATTATATCAACTTCATAGAAATCGAGGTTAATTTCATCATCAAAAACTCCGCCGTCAAGAGTTCCATAGCTGCCAAATGCGTCTCCTGAGAAAAGGATTTTATTGTTCTCATCATAAGTAATCATTGTTTCAGGCCAGTGAACCATAGGGATGGTCTGAAACTGAAGGGTGGTTTTTCCAAGCGAGAGGGTGTCGTTGTCATGAACCATCAAAACTTTGCCCGGATCAATACTGAAACTTTCCACGATCGCAAAGGTTTTTTTATTTCCGACCAGGGTAATTTCAGGATACCGGCTTCTGATTGCCTTCAAAGCTCCCGAATGATCAGGTTCCATATGGTTGATGATCAGGTAATCGATTTGCCGGTCCCCGATGATGGTCTGAATCTTATCCAGATAATCTTCGATAAATTGCCGTTCAGCGGTATCTACGATTGCAATTTTCTCATCATCAATTAAATAGGAGTTGTATGAGATTCCGTTTGGGATAGGCCAGATGTTTTCGAAAAGCGCTGTTCTTCGGTCGTTGAACCCAAGGAAATAGACGTTGTCGGCAAGCTTAATATGATGCATTTTGTACTTTTAAAGTCAATTTTCAGTAATATTATTATGCGACAAAAGTACAAAATTTTGAAACAAGACTTATTCTGAATAAAGGGAATCGACAATCGGATTATTACTGTTGTCTTATTTTTGTATTTTAGCCATCGCTTGTGAGGGTCTGAAATTACTTATTAAATGAAATTGCTTTGCCACTTATGGACTTAACTATCAGCTCTAAATGGAAAACCCTTCCGGCATGGGGAAAACGGTCGGTTGTGATCGTATTTGTTGCGCTAATAATTTTTGGAAATTGGAGTTACAAGCGCTACAATGCAGTGTTTAGACCAAATATTCGAAAGTCCGGCATGATTTATATTCCAACAGGTTCCGGTTTTGAACAACTTCTTGATTCGTTAAAGCGGGGTCAGTACCTGATCGATTCAAAAACCTTCCAATGGGTGGCTTCCAGAAAGAATTTTGATAAAAAGGTTCAGCCGGGTGCGTATATGATAAAAAAGGGGTGGAATAATAATCAGTTGATCAATCTGCTTCGCTCCGGAATTCAAACGCCTGTTAAAGTCACATTTAATAATATCCGCTTACGGGAAGATCTGGCAGGCCGTTTGTCCCATTATTTGGAACCTGATTCTACTCAGTTTTATAATGCACTGAATAATGAGAAGATCGCTACTGACATGGGATTGACCTGTGAATCTTTTCCGATCATCATTATTCCCAATACGTACGAAATCTATTGGAATACATCTCCTGCTGAATTTATCGCAAGGATGAAGTTTGAATTTGACCGTTTTTGGAGTACAGATCGCAAAAATAAAGCGGCACAATGGGGTTTAACACCTCTGCAGGTTGTTACTATCGCCTCGATTGTTCAGGAAGAGTCGAACAAGAGTGATGAGAAACCGCGAATTGCGGGTGTATATATCAACAGAATTAAGCATGGATGGCCTCTTCAGGCTGACCCTACAATCAAATATGCCTTAGGCAACTTTCAGCTTAAAAGGATATTATCAAAATACCTGACAATCGATTCGCCCTACAATACCTATAAATTTGCGGGGCTCCCTCCGGGACCAATCAACTTTCCTGATATTGCCAGTGTTGATGCCGTACTAAATGCAGAACACCATAACTATATGTATTTCTGTGCAAAGGAAGATTTCTCGGGTCATCATAATTTTGCCCAGACACTTGCAGAACATAGCCGGAATGCGGCCAGGTATCAGACGGCCTTGAACAGGATTAAGATTTGGAAGTGAGGAGGAAGGAATTAAAGAATGAAGAATTAAAGAATGAAGAATTAAAGAATGAAGAATTAAAGAATGATAGAAAGATCTTCAATTTTCAAATCTTCAAATTTTCAAATTGTCTCATTCACGTTCATAAAACCTGGACTTCCCGCTCAAGTTCAATATTGAATTTCTGTAAAACATCTGCAGCAACCAGTTTGGATAAGTTAAAGATCTCTTCTCCTGTGGCACCCCCTTTGTTTATAATCACGAGTGCCTGGTTTTCGTGAATGGCTGCATTGCCAACAATTCTCCCTTTCCATCCAGCTTTATCGATAAGCCAGCCTGCCGCAACCTTGACCAGATCTGCACCAATGGGATAGGTGGGGATTTCCGGATAAATTTCCTGCAGAGATTTAGCCATTAAGGCAGAGACTATGGGATTTTTGAAGAAACTCCCGGCATTGCCAAAAACTGCCGGGTTGGGAAGTTTTATTTCACGAATTGCAATTATAGCACGACGGATATTCTGAAGATTTATTTCTCCGAATTGACTCACTTTTGCTTCCAGACCTTCGTATTGAATTTTAAAACCGGGCTTTCTGGTCAGTTGAAAATTGACCGATGTTACCAAAAATTGCTCTTTAAGTTTTTCTTTAAATAAACTGGTGCGATATCCAAATAAACAGTCTTTTTGAAGAAAATCTATATTTTCATTTGACTCCAGGTCTATACCCTTCACTCGGGAAATTACTGAGCTTGCCTCGGCACCGTATGCTCCGATATTCTGAACCGGAACGGCTCCGACATTTCCCGGGATCAGTGAGAGATTTTCAATTCCGTAAAATCCTTTATTGACACACCACTCTACAAAATGGTCCCAAACAACTCCGGCTCCAACTTCAACCTCGACATGATTTTGAGCCTCTTTTACAATCCTGATTCCCCCTATCTGCGGATGAATAACAAGTCCATCAAAATCGTGAACAAAGAGCAGGTTACTCCCTGCCCCAAGAAACAACCTTTTCTCGTTCCTTAAGCTGCTGTTATTTTGGAAAAATCCGTATAGATCAGCAGGCGTTTCCAGTGTCAGGTAATATTTTGCAACCGCCGGAATTGCGAATGTATTGTTCTCTTTAAGTGAGAAATTATTTTTTAGTTGGTACATATTATTGTGTTTTGGGTACATATCCCCAACTTTAATTGCGACAAATGATGGGTGATTTGGATTTTAATTCCTATCCGGCACTCTCTTCATCAAGCAACGATTCGAAATCAATAAGCGGGGCATCATCCGCTATCTCTTTGATATTAGCTGCTTCGCATACGATTGTACGGGCCGGGAATTTCTGGATGATCGGATAATCGTGAGTAGCCATTATGATCGTTTTTCCCTCTTTGTGGATTTCCCTAAATACCTTCAGCAATGCTTCAGAGGTATCAGGGTCAAGGTTTCCGGTTGGTTCATCAGCCAGTATTATCTCCGGATTATTAAGCAGGGCTCTGGCGATTACTATTCGTTGCTGCTCTCCGCCCGAGAGCTGATGTGGCATACGTGTGCCTGAATGAGCCATCTCGACAATAGACAGGACTTCATTGATACGTTCATTAATCAGCTTCACATCGTGCCAGCCGGTAGCTTTAAGAACAAATTCAAAATTTTTATTGACTGTTCTGTCGGTAAGCAGCTGAAAATCCTGAAAGATAATTCCCAGTCTTCGGCGCAGAAAGGGGATCTCCTTCGATCGGATTTTCTCAAGATGATATCCGCAAATGGAGCCTGTACCAGCGATTAAAGGCAACTCGTTATAAAAAGTTTTCAACAGACTCGATTTTCCACTGCCTACCTTTCCTATAATATAGAGAAATTCCCCTTTATTTATAGAGAGGTTGATATTTTTTAGAACCAACGTCTCACGTTGATAAATGTCTGCATTTTTTAGCTCAATGATTGGTTCCACGATTTTAATAGTTTGTTTTAAATCTATATTTGTAAAAAGCACGTGTCTGCAAAACTAATGATATTCATCGGTTTTTTTTAAATCCTGTTTGGCTTCTGTCATAAGTTTATCGGAAAATTTGCTTATTTGCATATTCAAATTAAGAATATTGAAATGAAAATTAAAAGCCAGTTTATTAAGGTATTTGTGATTTTCTTCTTTTCTGCTTTCTCACTGCAAGCACAGTCGGTGTCTGCACCTGAAAACTGCAAGGAGATTTTCAGAATGTCCATCGAGTTATTCAATGCTGAAAATTACGGAGCTGCGCTACTGGAATTTCAGAAACTCAGCGAAACAGCCGATCCGGGCTCTGCTTATGCTGACGAGGCAGACTACTTTATTCGCGTATGCAATCTTGAAATGGGTAATTCAAACGGTAGGATGATGCTGGAAACATTTATTGCGAAAAATCCGGAGTCACCCAGAATCAACAATGCCTATTACAGGCTTGGGAATGCCGATTTTAACCAAAAGCATTATACCAAAGCACTTTCTTCCTTTAAAAAGGTTGATCGTTATGCCTTAACGGGTAAGGAACTTGATGATTATTGCTTTAAATCGGGTTTCTGTAATCTTGAAGCGGGCCACAAAGATATCGCCAAGGTCTTCTTTGCCGAATTGAAGGATAAACCAGGTGATCGTTCCGATGCTGCAAAGTATTATTGGGCCCATATAAACTACCTCGATGGCAAATATGATTTAGCGCTTAACGAATTTGAGAAAATCGAAAAATCGACGCAGTTTGCTTCGGTGATCCCCTTTTATAAGGCTCAGATTTATTTTTCTCAGGGGAAATACGAGATGGTTGTTCAAATGGGACCCCCCTTAATGAATAATGCGTCAGAAGAGCGAAAAACAGAATTGTCAAAGATACTGGGTGTCTCCTATTACCAGCTTCAGAATTACAAGGCGGCATTGCCTTATGTTGCAATCTATCTGAAAAGCAAGGAGATAACAGCACTGCAATATTATGTGGCTGGTTATTGTTACGGGCAAGAGGGAGAAACAGACAGGGCTATTCAATACCTGGAAAAATCGGTAAAGGGGAATGATGCTCTTGCACAAAATGGATACTATGAGCTTGCAGACCTCTATATTAAGAATGGTGATAAACAGCGGGCAATGATGGCATTTCAAAATGCCTCCAACCTCGATTTTGATCCAAAAATAAAAGAAGACGCCCTTTTTCAGTATGCTAAAATAACTTACGAACTCAATTATTCTCCGTTTAATGAGGCGATAAAGGCATTCGACCGGTATATCACTGAATATCCAAATTCAGAGAAAAATGCGGCTGCTTACGACTATCTTGGCAAAGTCTTTATGACCACCCGCAACTATAAAGATGCGCTTGTTTCACTGGACAAAATCAAAACAAAAAGCGCTACAATAAAGAAAGCCTATCAACGGGTAGCTCTAAACAGGGGTTTGGAATTTTTTAGAGATCTGAATTTCCAGGATGCTATTCAGATGTTTAATAAGTCTTTACTCTATGGAGATCAAAGTAATACTTCACGTGCTTTAGCTTATTACTGGAGAGGCGATGCTAATTTCCGGCTCGGGAAAATTGATGAGGCAGTAGCAGACTACAAAAAATTTCAGTCCCTTCCGGCCTCAGCCAAATTGAAAGAGTTTGCTATTTCAAATTACAACATCGGATACGCCTTGTTTAATCAGGAAGAATATGAACTCGCTATGCCCTGGTTTATCAAATACACCGAAGGGAAGATCAATAAAAGTTTACCCCTTTATACGGATGCCTGCAACAGGCTTGGCGATTGCTGTTTTGTCGCCAGTAAGTATGGCGATGCGATCACCTATTACCAAAAGGCGTATGAAAATAATTCATCCGATTCTGATTATGCGTTGTTTCAAAAAGCTTTTTGTCATGGACTGATAAATGACAATGATTTAAAAATCAGCGAATTGAATAAGTTGATGACTGACTTTCCGCAATCCAATTACATTGACGACGCTATGTTTGAAACTGGTAAATCTTTTGAACGGTTGCAGGATAACAATCGGGCGGCAGATGTTTATAAGTCGTTGATCGCCAGGTTTCCATCGAGTAATTACAAACCTAAAGCGTTAGTTCAGTTAGGGCTGTTAGCCTACAACAGTAACGATTTTAAGTCATCGACAGAGTATTATAAGCAGGTTACTGAAAATTATCCAAATAGTCCCGAAGCAAAAGGAGCGCTTGCAGGAATCCGGAATAATTATGTTGAGAATAATAATGTGGGGGAATATATTTCGTATGCTAAAAAACTGGGACATTCGGCGACTCCATCCCAGAACGAGCAGGATTCGCTTACCTATTATTCAGCAGAAAAACTATATATGGCAAAGGATCCGCGCGCTTTGGACGGATTAAGAAAGTACCTTGAGAACTTTCCTTCAGGCAATTTTGCGTTGAATGTTCATTTCTACAAAGCTGAGCTGGAATACCAGGATAATAAAACCGATGAGGCATTATTGAGTTATGATTTTATTCTTTCCCAACCTGATAATATTTTCACTGAGAACGCCTTGTTGCGGGGATCTGAGATAGCCTATAAAGCGGGTGAATTTCAAAAGTCACTTGGATACTATCAGCGGCTTGAAACTGCTTCGGGTAATACGAACAACACCTTAATTGCACTGGCTGGCCGGATGAGGTGCAGCTATGAATTAAAAGATTTTGATGCAGTTTCGAAGATTGGCTGGAAGATCAGAAGTATGGACAAAATTCCGCCTGAACTTGACCGTGAAGCATGTTTTAAATCAGCCAGGGCTTACATTGAATTAAATGATCCTGCAAAGGCACTGCCGCTTTGGCGCAAACTTTCAGCAGATGCAAAATCATTGGAAGGGGCAGAGGCCAAATACAGGGTTTGTGAGTATTATTATGCTGAAAATAAATTAAAAGAGGCTGAAAATGAGGTGAATGATTTTATTGAAAAGAGTACCCCGCACCAGTTTTGGCTTGGAAAGAGCTTCCTTCTACTCGCTCATGTTTATGAAAAACAGAACGATCTTTTCCAGGCAACCAATACATTAAAGAGCATAATCGAAAACTACGAGCAGAAAGGGGATGGCATCGTTGATGAGGCCACACAATATCTTCAGAGTCTGGAAGTGAAAGATGTTCAGGGATCCGAAAAACCGGAAATCAAACCACAACCTTCACATACAGGATCAAAAAAGAAATAATTCAGAAAACATTATGAAACAACTATATAAGATATTTTCGGTTTTTATTTTGATCGCAGCAATCTCTTCCGGAGTTGCGATTGCGCAAACCGATTCCACGAAGCTGAATCAGTCTGTAGAGGTTATGAAAGCCTATCGCCCGAGCATTTCAAATGCGCATAAGGTGAATCTGATGCCGGTAATTGAAGATACGACCCGCTTTTCGCCTGAATTTAAATATGCAATTGATAGTCAGCCTGTTAATTCCAGCTTTGCCGCCTCAGCAATAAAACCTGCTGATGTAAATAAGCTTGCTTATAAAAATCCGGGATTAGGTTACCTTAAGCTCGGAGCAGGAACCTCCAATAGCATTTACGGAGAATTTTTCTTAAATCTTCCCGAATCAAAATCGGCTACATTTGGTCTTCACCTGCGCCATCTTTCATCCGACGGTAACATAAAACTAAAGGAAGGCACTCTTGTGCCAGCTCCATTTAGTCAGGATAATGCTGCAATATATGGATCTGTCAATATTGGAAATACTATTCTTTCAACTGACCTCTCTTACGATCGTGATGCCATGCGGTATTATGGTTATCCGGCTTCAATTCCTGCCAAAATAGATTCCTTGTCATCCTTATCATCCTTTAAATACGGCTTAAAACAAGCCTATGATAAGGGCAATTTTAAGGTGGCTTTGAGAAGTAATGAAAAGCTGCAGGGGAATCTGACCTTCAACAGTGGCGTTCGGATGGGATTTTTTGATTCAAAAACCGGACAAAAGGAGAATAGTGGCGGTCTGTTTGGAAAATTTGATTATAATTTTGGTCCGGTGCATGGGATTCTCGATCTCTCCTATGATCATTTTTCAACAGATAGTATCAAGCTGGCTGCGCAGCAGGTTCCCGGGACCAAAAGTAATGACTGGATCAGGATAGCCCCTTCAGTCAGTTTAAACGGCGATAACTGGTTTCTGCGCGGTGGAATCAATTTTGTGGCATCGACAGATAAGGATGGTGGCAATTCAAATAAATTGTACCCCGACTTTGAATTTAATTTCAGACCGGTGGAAGGGATACTTACCTTGTATGCCGGATTAAAGGGAGATCTTAAAAATAACAGGTACGGAGATATTGCACTTGAGAATTATTGGGCTGACCCCCGTCACAATGTCCTGAATACCGATTACAACTATGTCGTTTCCGGCGGATTAAAGGGTAAAATATCCCGTGAAATCTCCTATAATATTGGGGTGAATTATAGTCAGGTTAAAGACATGTATTTTTATGTATTTAACAGCGACTGGAACGCATCAACTAACCCAGCCTATGTCTATAACAATCAGTTTGATGTTAAATATGACAATGCTAAAATTACCGATTTTTCTGCTGAATTTTCCTATATTTCAGGGAATGATCTATCCATTGTAGTTGGGGGTCACTATTACAATTATCAGCTTGATTCCATGCCATTTGCTTCTCAAAAACCCAATTTCGATCTCTCCGCCTCGATTGGAGTGCAAATTGTGGACAAACTTAAGGGTTTTGCAGATCTGAAGGTGGTCGGATCGCAAAAAGTCATGGTGTATAATCATAAAAACCCTTCGGCCTCCGCGGTTTCAACGGATGAGCTCTTTGCCCTCGACACCTATGTTGGATTGAATCTTGGGGCAACCTATGAATTGAGCAGTAATTTGCGGTTATTCGGACGGGTCGACAATGTTTTAAACCGAACGAATGAACAATGGTTGGGCTATGCATCACAAGGATTGCGAGTGATTGCCGGAGTGTCTGTTTCATTCTAATAGCAGATCACAGATATTTGAAAAGCCTTTCCCGCACAGGAGAGGCTTTTTATTTGATAATCAGATATATAATTCTTATTTCTTATTTTATTTTTACGGATATTTTGTGCCCTTATTTTTCGGTTTTAACCATTTTTTTATTACATTTGCAAACCTCTGAAAATAGGGGGAGATTTTGGAAATTTAGCAATGGGAAACCATTTGAATCCAAATTTTTATGGTCGCAGGTTATCCCTGGTTTTGCGAGTCAGGTAGCCCTTCAATATTGTTTTAATTATAATTTTTAAAGAATGAGCGATTTAGAGAATAAAACACCCAATGATTCTACAGGTTACGGGGCCGACAGTATTCAGGTTCTGGAAGGATTGGAAGCAGTACGGAAACGCCCTGCAATGTACATTGGAGATATAAACATCAAAGGCTTGCATCACCTTGTTTACGAGGTGATAGATAATTCAATTGATGAAGCTTTGGCTGGTCATTGCCAAAATATTGATGTGGTTATTAACACCGACGGATCTGTAACGGTTACAGATGATGGCCGTGGAATTCCTACAGAATTGCATACAGGGGAGAATAAATCGGCCCTTGAAGTTGTTTTAACGGTTTTACATGCCGGGGGGAAGTTTAACAAAGATAGTTATAAGGTTTCGGGCGGATTACACGGTGTTGGTGTATCGTGCGTAAATGCGTTATCTTCCTACCTGCGTGCTGAAATTCACCGTGACGGGAGAATATGGGAACAGGAGTTTGAAAAAGGATTTCCCAAAGGAGATGTTAAAATAATCGGGGAGTCAGACAGAACAGGTACTATAATCACCTTTATTCCTGATGACACCATTTTTACAACGACAGAATTTAAATATGATATCCTCTCTGCAAGACTTCGTGAGCTTGCGTTTCTGAACAGTGGCATCCGACTTTCAATTACCGACAGCCGAATTATTGAAGATAGCGGGGAAGCTAAGCATGAACTTTTTCTGTCAGAACGAGGGTTAGCTGAATTTGTTGACTATCTTGATGGTACGCGTGAACGTCTGATCGAAGAGACGATTCATATCTCAACAGAGAAGAATGATGTTCCTGTGGAGATCGCTATGTGTTACAACAATTCGTTTACTGAAAATATCCACTCTTACGTCAACAATATCAATACGATAGAGGGGGGAACTCACATGACAGGTTTCCGCAGAGGATTGACCCGCACGCTAAAAAATTATGCCGACACGAGCGGTATGTTATCCAAACTCAAATTTGAGATTAGTGGGGATGACTTTCGTGAAGGATTAACTGCCGTTTTATCGGTAAAAGTTCAGGAGCCACAGTTCGAAGGGCAGACGAAAACAAAACTTGGAAACTCAGAAATTAGTGCCTCTGTTGATCAGGCAGTGTCTGAAATGCTTTCCAATTACCTCGAAGAACACCCCAGGGAGGCTAAGATAATCGTTAATAAAGTGATATTAGCCGCTACTGCACGTCATGCAGCCCGCAAAGCGCGCGAACTTGTCCAGCGCAAAAGTGTACTGACAGGCGGCGGATTACCGGGTAAATTGGCCGACTGTTCGGAAAAAGACCCTGGATTGTGTGAAGTATTCTTTGTCGAAGGGGACTCGGCTGGTGGTACGGCGAAACAGGGACGTGACCGCAAGTTCCAGGCTATTTTGCCATTACGGGGAAAGATCCTCAATGTTGAAAAGGCAATGACGCACCGGGTATTCGACAGCGAAGAGATTCGGAATATTTATACGGCACTTGGGGTGTCGATTGGGACCGATGAGGACCAGAAAGCACTTAATTTCTCAAAGCTGCGTTACCATAAGATCGTTATCATGACCGATGCGGACGTCGATGGATCTCACATTGCAACACTTATTATGACCTTCTTCTTTAGATATATGTATGACCTGATCGTAAATGGCTACTTGTATATCGCAACACCACCTCTTTACCTGGTTAAAAAAGGGAAACAGGAGCAGTATTGCTGGACAGAACAGCAAAGAATTAAATTGATTGAAGAGTGGGCAGGAGGAAATGAAAAGGGACTCCATGTTCAACGTTACAAAGGTCTTGGAGAGATGAATGCAGAACAGCTTTGGGATACAACCATGAATCCTGAAACACGTACGCTCCGTCAGGTTACGATTGAAAACCCTGCGGAAACTGACCACGTATTCTCGATGCTTATGGGTGATGATGTACCACCACGCCGTAAGTTCATTGAAGATAACGCAACTTACGCAAATATCGATATTTAAGTAATTTTGAATATACCAAAGGTTTAGTAAGCGGGTGACTATTCACAACATGAAGAGTCACCCGCTTACCACCTCCGCCTTCATCCAAATTGACTAATTATCGAATTATCAAATTTGCGAATTATGAATATCTGTGTTTTTTGCAGCTCCAGCAACGCCATTCCTGAGCATTACTTTGAGGCAGCACAGGAACTGGGAAAACTAATCGGTGATAATCATCACACCATTGTTTACGGTGGCGCAACAGTAGGTTTAATGCACACTGTTGCTGAATCAGCCCGGGCTGCGGGTGCCCTTTCAATCGGAATTATTCCGGAATCCATTCATAACAAAAGGCTTTCGTCTCCCCGTGATCACGAGCAGATCATTACACCTAACATGCGTGACCGGAAATACCTGATGCGTAAGCGTTCCGATGCGTTTATCGCACTTCCCGGAGGGTTTGGTACACTTGAAGAGATTCTTGAGGTGATCACTCTTAAGCAGCTGCAATATCATCAAAAACCGATTGCCTTTATTAATACAGCCGGGTTTTTCAATTCCTTGCTTGATCAGTTTGAACGAGCGTACCAGGAATCATTCTCGAAAGAAGATTATAAATTAACCTATTTTGTCGCCTCAAATGCCGAAGAAGCAATAAACTATATTCAAAATTACAGGCATGTGGAACTGGCAACCAAGTGGTTTGATGTTCCGGGACCTTCGCGGGTCTGAAGGTTACTTCTTAAAAATAAAATAGACCGCCAGCAAAAGAAAAACAAATCCGATAAGTTGGTTCATCTTAAGGGACTCCGTTTTGAATACCACCGATGAAAAACTATCGTCATATCCAATGAGCAATAGTTTTTAGTATCTTTAAATGATATTAGTGATATCCACCTTCTAACAAACCACGCTTATGAACCACGAAGCCATACGGATTCCCCTGGAAATTCAAATAGGACAGGAGTTATATCAGCAAATCCAGGGAAAGGTTCTTGAAACGATTCTTAGGGAAGCTAAGGTTGAAAAAACAGAGAACTATTTTAAAAATATTCTCCAGGGGCATAGTTTTAAGGTAAATGAAAAGTTGGCGCCGCGACTTTATGACAGTTTTATCGAGGTTATGAAAAAGCTTGATTTTAAAGAGCCTGTTGAGTTTTTCATCACCAATAATCCCGAATTAAATGCTTTTGCTGTTTCAAGGCTTGAACCCGATGAAAGCCATATCATCAATATTAATTCCGGACTTATCGATAAAGTGGACGATGACGAATTGAAATTCATTGTTGGTCATGAGATTGGTCACCTGATCAGCAACAATGCCAACATCGCACAGCTATTGGATTTTGTTTTCGTGGATCAGGCAGAAACCCCTTTGATGATGCAGCATAAAATCGCCGTATGGGACAAGCTGTCGGAGTTAACAGCGGACAGGTTCGGATTTATTGCATGCGGAAGATTGGATAAAGTGCTTTCATGCTTTTTCAAGATGGCTTCCGGTCTTAGTGTTGAACGGCTTAATTTTGACCCCAAAGCGTTCAGCATTGAAAATGAGGAAATTTTGAAATATTTCAAGGAGACAGGTTCTGGGAATTTGCTGTCTCACCCTATTAATCCCATCAGAATAAAAGCTATTGAACTGTTCGAGATCTCCGAATTGTATAAAAATCTTCTTGCAGGTGTTGAAATAAATCACGATAAAGTACTTGATGATCAGATCTCTGAATTGGTTCAGAGTCTGATGGTGATCAGCAACTCCCCGTTGAATTTTCACAGGACCTGTTTTATTGCTTCGGCAGGTTTAATTGTTGCCGGAATCGACAAGGCCATTGAACCCGATGAGTATAATGCGATCATTGATGAACTTTCGGCTTTTACTGTTTTCCCCAAACAGACACTGAAAGAGATGATTGATGAGAATAAGATGGAGCTTTTTTTCGAGAATTCGGTAAAGGCGCTCCTTGACATTAATCCGGGAGAGAAGAATATGATGATGGAATATATGATCAACATTATTATCGCGGATAGTACCATTTCAGATAGCGAGCTCGATTTTATCTTCGGTTTTGGTGAGAAACTGGGTTTCGAGCGCAAGGAGATTGCTCAGATCTTTGCAAGTTCCATCCAGGAGCAGTTTATTCCGAATATCTACTCCTGATATTGGGATTTATTACAGCAAGGATAACTTGATTTGCCAAATGTGTTTATTTGTAAAATGCAGGCAGCAACTTGCTTCTTGCGGCTGGCATAGAATTATCACCATTGGGTAAACCTTCCAAACAAAACGTACGATTTAAAGTCAATCTGGTTAAGGTATTCAGGCCAGATGCCAGTAGTCAGAAGTGTACTCCATGCCGGTTTAAAATATGTCAACAAATCATAACAAATATTGATTTTTCAAAACAAGTTAAACCTTTCAATTTGAACGTTATCCAAAGGCAAATTTCGGTACTATTTCCGGAATTGGTTTTAAAAATAATGTTATGAAAGCAAAAATTTTTAGTGTTGTTTTGTTGATGTGTTTGTCAACGGCTCTGATGTCCCAGACAACAGAAAATGGTCCAAAAAAAGTGATCCCAGGGCATAAACATGAAATGTGTACGAAAGATGGTGAACGTAAGGGTCCTTTTAAGGAACTAAATCTTACCGATGCACAAAAGGAGTCCTTTAAACAGAGCCGGATTGCGATTCAAAAGCAATTGCAGCCTTTACACAATGAAATGGGTGAAGCGATGGCACATCAAAAAAATTTAACAACTTCAGAAAAGCCAGATTTGGATGCGATAAATAAAAACATTGATAAAATTGGAGCTTTACGGATTCAAATGGCAAAAATTCATGTACGAAATCTTATGGAAATGCGTAGCCAATTAACCGATGAACAGCGCATTAAGTTTGATCTGATTCATGAGAAAATGAAAAAGGGAAGGGGACACAAAGGAATGGAGCATGGTGGTGAATGGGGACCTGAACATGCTGATATTTAAGTTCTATTTAGGCTAATAGGAGGGTTATTCTTAATCCCTGACTTAAAGTCCTACACCAGGCACATGTAACGCAGAGTTTTGGAAAAGAGATTCATTCATTTCCGAGTCTCTGCGTTTATAATTGCAGTATAATGGTATGATTTTTTGAAAATATTAATGTTTTATTGACTGAACCGTGGAATCATCCTAATTTCCGGGGTCTTACCCGAAAAGGCATTTACCTTTGTTATTTCAGGATGAAAATGGATTGATTTACTAACCGAAATCTTGCTGCTTTGCTGTTGCGTTTCATCAAGCTGACGAGAAATCCCGCAAACCCGCTTATTTATTGTATCTTTGCCAATTATTTAATTACAGCTGAACTTTTTTGTACGCAAAAAATGATCAGCATCTAAAAATCATTCATGGCGTTTAAGTCCTTAGAAATTATTGAACCAATTCTTCAATCACTCCTCGAAGAAGGTTATTCCACCCCAACTCCAATTCAGGCCCAGGCAATTCCGATTGTGTTAGAAGGCAACGATTTATTGGGTTGTGCCCAGACAGGTACAGGGAAAACTGCAGCATTTGCAATTCCCATACTTCAGTTGTTAAGTACCAGTCAAACATATGATAAGCGGAAAAAGATCAGAAGTCTGATCCTTACCCCTACTCGTGAACTTGCCATTCAGATAGGTGAGAGCTTTAAAAATTACGGCAGACACACCAAGCTCTCCTATACGGTAATATTTGGCGGAGTGAATCAGTTTTCACAAACACAGGTATTGCAACGTGGTGTCGATATTCTTGTTGCGACTCCAGGTCGTCTTTTGGATCTTATGAATCAGGGATTTATCTCACTGAAGGAGATTGAGATTTTTGTTTTGGACGAAGCCGATTGCATGCTCGACATGGGTTTCATCCATGATGTTAAGAAGGTATTGGCAGCACTTCCAAAAAAACGTCAGTCACTTTTCTTCTCAGCAACCATGCCGCCCGAAATTGTAAAGCTGGCAGATACCATTCTGAAGAATCCCCGTAAGGTTGAGATTACTCCGGGTCAACCGACAGTTGATATCATCGAGCAGTTCATCTATTTTGTTGACAAAGGGAATAAGAGTGCACTGTTAATGGATGTATTAAGTGACCAGAATATAAAATCGGCACTTGTATTTACCCGTACAAAACATGGAGCAGATAAGGTCGTCAAAGATTTGCTGCGTCATAATATTAAAGCTGAGGCCATTCATGGGAATAAGGCTCAAAATGCAAGACAGCGGGCACTGGCTAATTTTAAGGATCAGACAACACGGGTTTTAGTGGCAACTGATATTGCTGCCCGCGGAATTGATGTGGATGAAATGGAGTTTGTGATCAATTATGAACTCCCTAATATTTCGGAAACCTACGTTCATCGTATTGGCCGTACCGGCAGGGCAGGAGCCAAAGGAACTGCCTTTTCGTTCTGTGACGCTGAAGAGAAAGCATATTTAAAGGATATTGAAAAGCTCATCCGTAAAAAGATACCGGTTATCGACAATCATCCTTTTCCGCTGATCGACCATAATCCTGTAAAAGCGCCTAAACAACAAGGTCGCCCGCAACGCTCCAATTTCGCTCGTCCTAAACCTGAAGGGGTTGGCGACCGGCATCGTTTGGTTCGTAATCCGCGATAAGTTATACGCGATATCTGTTGTTAAGACAGAAAATACTTAAGGCCTTAATTGAATATTTAGAATTTAAATACTCAATTAAGGCCTTTTTTATGTGAAAATCTGAAATTTGACTGTCGTGTGGCGAATTAAAGTTTTATTGTTTTTCCTGTTTTTGCACTCTCCTTAGCTGCATCCAGGATTTCCATGACGATCATATTGTTTTCCAGGGAGGACAAATCAAAGGGGGGCAAGGTTATCGTTTTGCGCACTACCGCAGACAGAAAGGAGAATGGATCATTAAATGGAGCGTTATTTTCCGGCAGAATCTCTTTAACCGGCAGTTTGCCATCTTTCCAGCGGTAGTTCAAATTATTCCGGTCTTCGCAAATCAGGTAACCATGCTGGCCATAAATTTCTGTGTCTTTAACTCCAAATGGCCAGTTCCATGAGGCTTCAATGATTACCTGCGATTTGGGATAGGCCAGCAATATCGTAGCTTCGTCTTCCACCTTTGGATAGACTTCCGGTTTTATTTGCTGGGTGATACAACTTACCGTCAAGGGTTTTTGCCCCTTCATCAACCAGGTGGCCAAATTGGCCCCGTAACAACCAAAATCGGTAAGCGCTCCTCCGCCATTTAGAACCGGATCAGTAAGCCAATCGGTAAATTCCTGGTTACAACCTATTTCAAAAGGTCCTTCGTGACCGGTATGAAAAATGATCTTGCGCAAATCACCCGCTTTCTTCTCCTCAATAAGGTATTGAAATGCTTTTTTATGGGTGCCATACCAGGTTGTTTCATAATTGGTAAGCAGTTGAATATTGTGTTTTTTAGCCAGTTCCATCATTTTTCGGGCATGAATCAGATTCACGGCCAGTGGTTTTTCAACCATAACATGGATCCCCCTGGGTGCGAAAAATTCAACAACGCTTAGATGGTCAAAGGTCGTACTGAAAGTGCTTACCGCCTCAGGCTGAGTTTTGACAATCATCTCCGCCATGGTATTGAAAACGATATCCATGCTGAAACCATATTGCGTGGCATATTTTTGAGCCAATATCCTGTTTGGTTCTACGATGGCAACTATCGTAATATCTCCTATCTTTCCCCTGCCTAAAATTCCGTGAACATGTGTATGGACAAGTCCTATTACGGCCACGCGCAATGGAATAATTTTGGCGTTCTGTGCGATGGCGTTTCCTGCAACCGCAATGGTGGCACTGGTTATGCCGGCTTTATTAATAAAAGATCTCCTGTCCATTTTTTCAGATTATTTTTTGTAAAAATGGGCATTAATTATGGGTTTTGAAATTTAATTAGTTTATAAATATTAAGCTGACCATTTTTTGTGATTAAAGAAGCTGGAGATAGAGTGGCACAAAATGTGAATTTATTTATCTCTTGACAGGGCTTCGGAACCCGAAATTACATCAAACAGCTCTTCGTCGATTGTGCTTTGGCGCAGGCGATGATACGAACGGTTCAGATCTTCGAGCAGTTCATCAATGTTTTTTTCAGCCCGTTGCATTGCTGCCAGCCTGCTTGCATTTTCGCTTGCCAGTGACTCTGCACATGCCCTGAATAGCGTAACAAATAAATATTGACGAATCAGTCCGTGCAAAGTAGGTACTACTCCGTTAATAGCTTCAGGAATATAGTATGTGGGCCATTTAAGTTGGGCTACGCTGCTGAACCATTTTTGGTCAAGAGGTAAGAGACGTTGTACAAAGGGTTCATAGAGTGCTCCTGGTTTTGGCTTGTTGTGAAAAATATACAGCTCTGAGATTTCACCCCTTTCCTGGTAAGATTCACATTCAAGAAGAATCTGACCAATTACCGGTGTTATTGTATTGACCGAATTTGGGACAGAAAGTAATCCTGCAAGGGGCAATCCGGTATCTTCCAACCGTGCTTTAATCCGGTCGCCGACCGACCAGATTAGCTTTTCGCCCGGGAGGTTGTCAAGTGTTTTACCTGCAAACTCAGAGAGGATATCATTGAATTGACCGACAAGCCCCTGGTCTGAACCAAAAACTATGGCTCCAATGGTCTTGTTTTTTGATTTTATTAAGTTCTCATTCATCGAAAATTGAGCACCCTGCCGGAAGCAAACAAGTAATCCCAATTCAACTGTTCTATAGTAATCGGCCAGTGAAATAACTGCCTTTTCGAACTGGATAATATTCGATGCAGCCAAAACCTTCATTGTCCGGACAACAGATTCAAGGTCTGTGGCTCCGTTTATCTTACGCCTTAAACTTTCAAGTGTATCACTCATGATTGTTCCCTGAATGGTTCCAATGTTTTTACAGACAATTGTAATATCGTTTGGCGATCTTCTTCACTAAAGGGTGAGGTAGAACCAAATCGCTGACGGATATCATCTGGCAGTTGTGAAGTTGATTTCCGCAAGGTCTGTTCAGCCTCTTTCATGCGGGGAAGTGGCACACCGTCGAATGCACCATTTGTAAGAGCCAGCAGGACAACGATTTGTTCTGAAAGGGTAATCGGTTTTGATGCCGGCTGTTTCAGACAAGAGCGAATCCGGCGTCCGTGTTCGATTATTCTTCGGGTGTGTTCATCAAGCCGGGTCCCGAACTTTGCAAATGTCTCCAGCTCTTCAAACTGAGAATAGGCCAGCTTTAAAGCACTGGTAACTGAGCGGTAGGCCGGACGTTGTGCCTTACCACCAACCCTTGATACCGACATTCCGACATCCACAGCGGGGAGAACACCTAATTCGAACAAGGTTGGTGAAAGATAGATCTGGCCATCGGTAATGGATATTAAATTGGTCGGAATATAGGCGGAGATATTTTGTGCCTCGGTTTCCACAATTGGAAGTGCCGTCAGGGAGCCACCTCCACGTTCCTGGCATAAATGTGTTGAACGTTCCAATAGGCGGGAATGAATATAAAATATATCACCAGGAAAAGCCTCGCGTCCCGGCGGGCGGCGCAATAAGAGGGATATCTCGCGGTAGGCGCGGGCATGATGCGTCAGATCATCGTAAACAATTAAAACATCCTTCCCTTTTTCCATAAAGTACTCTCCAATGCTGGTAGCGGCATAGGGGGCAATAAAATTTAGACCCGGAGCATCATTCCCTTCAGAAACGATAACAATGGTGTACTCCATTGCCCCTTTTTTGCGAAGCTCGGCAACTACTTTTGCAACACTTGCTGCCCGCTGACCAATTGCACAATAGATACATAACACATTCTGATCATGCTGATTAATAATGGTGTCAATGGCAATGGCTGTTTTCCCGGTTTGCCGGTCACCCATAATCAACTCCCGCTGACCACGGCCAACAGGAATAAGCGCATCTATAACTTTAATCCCTGTTTGTAAAGGAACGGTAACCGGCAGCCTGTCGACAATAGCTGCTGACGGGCGTTCTATCGGTAAGCGCTGATTGAAAAGAATGGGCCCTTTGTCGTCAAGCGGTTCTCCAAGCGGATTCATAACCCGCCCGATCAATGATTCACTTACAGGCACATCCATGACGCGGCCTGTACGTTCGACTTCATCTCCTGCATGAAGATGTGAGTAATCACCAAGTAGGACAACCCCTATTTCTTCTTCATCAACATTAAAGGCTATACCATAAAGATCTCCCGGAAATTTCAGCAATTCTTCAAACCCCACTCCGGG
Source organism: uncultured Bacteroidia bacterium (assembly GCA_903904515.1). Classification (GTDB taxonomy): domain Bacteria; phylum Bacteroidota; class Bacteroidia; order Bacteroidales; family Prolixibacteraceae; genus JAAFHB01. The sequence goes on along the minus strand of CAIVCR010000123.1, from coordinate 6,814 downwards.
AACTCCCGAGACTTTAACGATACCTGTCGACAATGAAGTTACTGCACCAACTTCTCTTGGAGTTAGTTGTGGTACATAATTTTCCATCGATTGATTTATTCCATCAAAGGTATTCTCAAGAAGATGTTGTAAACTAAAAGATTCCATAATAATTCTTTATGCTTATTGCTTGTCATCTATTATTCCGGGACCTTTTCAGCCGGCAATTCAATATTCTGATTCAATAGTTCCGCAATATGTGTTTCCAATGAACTGAGATACTCCTCAATACTCCAGGATATCTTATAACCTCCAGAGATAAGTTCAATCCCACTAACTAATTGTGGTACTGTTTTAAAGTTAATTTCAAGCTCAATCTCCAGATTATTTTTTATAGCTTGTTGAATTGCTGATTGTTGGGCAACGGGTAAATCAAACATGCTTTGAATCAGGATTTCTCCTGATGAATTATTCAATGCCGCATAAAATAATTTTTTTTCACCCGGTTGTAGATTATTTATGCGATTAATAAAGACCCCTGCCATCTGGTCTTCCAAATTGACTGAGGCCAGATCTGAAAGCGTTTTTCGGACAATGGCAAAAACCTCGGTTCGGGTGCGGCGGATAATTTCAGAACCCATGTTTTGCTGCTCAGTTCTGAGTGATTCCTGTAACCGCAAGCGCAGAGATTCAACTTCATGTCGTGTTTGTACAAGAAGTTTCTGCTTTTCAGCATTAACCTGAGAAATAGCTTCATTGAAAAGTTCATCACGTTGTTGATCAAATGCAGATTTTTTTTGCTGATAGTGCTCAAACTCATCGTTTGCTTTCGTTTTACTGTCCTCAGCTTCATGTAGTTGATTCGCAATCATGCTTTCACGCTGGTCAATTGTGTCAAGTATTGGCTTAAAAAGATAACGCTTTAAAAGCCAAGCCAGAATGAGAAAATTTATCAATTGAGCAACAAATGTGAACCAGTCGAATAACATAATCAGCCTCCCGCAACTTTTGTAATAACGAAATTCCAGAACGGATTAGCGAACAAAAGAATCATAGATACAACAAAGCAATAGATTGCCATTGACTCGATCATTGCGAGACCAACAAACAACGTACGTGTTATCGTAGAGGCCACATCTGGCTGCTGCGCTATCGATGATAAGGCAGCCACTACGGCCTTAGCCTCACCTAGTGCGGGGCCGATACTTCCTATCGCCATTGTAATACCGGCTGTAATAATTGATACTGATCCAATAACTGTTGTGGTGTCCATAAGGTTATCCTCCCTTTTTAATTTTTAATTCTTAATTCTTTAATTCTTAATTCTTAATTTTCACTCATTAGCTGCCGCAGCAATAAAGACTGAAGCCAGAATTGTAAATATATATGACTGAACAGATCCGGTAAGTAGGCCAAAGGCGGTCATTACAATTGGAAATACAAATGGTGTTATGGTTATTAAAATTCCAAGGATAATCACACCGCTCATCATGTTCCCAAACAATCGAACGGCAAGCGCCAGGGTGCGCGAAAACTCACTGATGATATGAAATGGAAGCATGATTGGTATTGGCTTCACATACGATTTAAGGTAGTTTAAAATTCCGTGCTCCAGAATATTAAATACTGGCACTGCAAAGAATACGGATACTGCCAATGCTGCCGTTGTTGAAAGCGAGCTGGTTGGTGGTTCATAGATGGGTAAAATTGTGAGGAGATTCGAAACGAACAGGAATAAAAACAAAGTTCCTAAAAATCCAATATAGGTCTTTGCTTTGTGTAAACCAACCTCTTCAATCTGGTCTTTTATTCCGGTTACAATCATTTCAAGGATACATTGCCAACGTTGAATTTTTGTCGCAACGACAAGTTTTCGGGAAATACATACCGAACCAATTACCATGAAAAGCATTATCGTCCATGTGCTGACGATTGTAAAGTTGAGTTTCACAAAGTCATACTCAAAAAACACCATTTCATCCGGACTAATTCTCATATTAACCCTTTTTACTGTTGGTTTTAATTTGTTCCAGGTACCTGTGTAAATCGCATTATAATGCCTCGGGCAACAATAAATCCGACCAGGCAAATCAGCGCACTTTCCCAATGATTACGGGAGATGAAATAAAATGCCGGTATTGTAATTCCCATTCGGATTAAAAGGCTTCCCATAAACCAAAGAGCGGGTGATTTTGAGTGGAGTCCTTTTTTAGTCGTCCACCAAAGACCTCCGAAGAAAAAAATACCCAGAAGAATTCCGGCGATCAGGGCCATTAGTGTTGTAAAAGTCTCATTCATTTTTTTCCTCCTCATCTTTATGGATGCTCTTATCTTCTGTGGATAACCAATGCCATGCACTAATACATCCCGCAATCAGACCGATTAGCAAAAAAGTTAAGGTCCAGGAGTGTTTGCCCGGGAAATGTTTATCTAACCAAACGCCCAGAAAAGCACCCAGTAGGGTAGGCACGGCAACTGACCAGCCCACAAGTCCAAACATACCCAGGCCAGAAAGCAATCCCCGTTTGGATTTTTCCTTCTCTTTGACTTTTTGTGTCTCCTTTGATCTTACCAGTTGTCTGAATTCCTTTTTCTTTTCGGTGTAATGCATATTCTTTATTTATTTTTCCGCAATTCTTCAAACCTGCGAATAAACCCCAATTCCAGCTTTGCCATAACAGAACGAACCTTTTTTTCATGCTCATCCAGGTTCATGTATTGCTCTGTTATCGTTTTATGTAAATTTCCAAGTTCTGCACCTCCAATAGCGTTTCGCACAGACACCAGTACTTCGGTACCCGTTTTCACGAGTATCCCTTCGTCAACAGCCAAATAGACCACATTACCATTTTCTGTTTCATAGATGAGAATTCCCGGAGCCAATGCTGCAGTGCAATCGAGACGGTGAGGCAGAAGACCAAAAGAGCCTTGAAGTGTCTCAGCCACAATGCGCTTAACCCCCTGCAGGTTTGCAAATACCTGGAAAGGGAGGAGGATTTTTAGATTCATGGTCATTGGTTCCATATCCAATCATTAAACAGGTTGTTCTTTTTTCTTGAGTTCATTTATGCTTCCAATCATATAAAATGCACTCTCCGGATAATCATTCAGCTTGTCCTGCAGGATTAATTCGCATCCATCCAATGCATCCTGCAGCGATACCAGTTTGCCTGGAATACCGCTGAACTGCTCGGTTGTAAAAAAAGGTTGAGTAAGAAAACGTTCCAGTTTGCGTGCACGAAAGACAACTTTCCGGTCTTCCGTTGAGAGTTGTTCCAATCCGAGCATCGCTATTATATCTTTAAGATCTTCGTATTGGGCGAGAGTTTGCCGGATATCCTGCGCTAAGGAATAGTGTCGGTCAGTTACTATTCCGGGAGTAGCCATTTTGGAGCTTGATTGAAGAGGGTCAATGGCGGGATATAATCCCTCGCTTGCCCGTTTTCGGGAGAGTACAATCGAAGCTGAGAGGTGTGAAAACGTATGCACCGATGCCGGATCGGTTAAATCGTCAGCGGGGACATAGACAGCCTGAATAGAGGTAATGGCACCTGTATCGGTATTGGCAATGCGCTCTTCCAACCGTGATAATTCTGTAGCCATCGTGGGCTGATATCCTAATCGGGATGGCATTTGGCCCAATAGTCCTGACATCTCCATTCCCGCCTGAATGAACCGGAAAATATTGTCCATGAGTAACAATACATCCCTGTGCTCGTCATCCCGGAAATATTCTGCCATCGTGAGGGCAGCCTGTCCGATCCGGAAACGGGCCCCGGGTGGCTCATTCATCTGACCAAAAAGCATCACCATATTTTGCAGAACTCCGGCTTCTTTCATGTCGCGGTACAGCTCTTCCCCTTCGCGGCACCGTTCACCAATGCCACAAAAGATACTCATCCCTTCATGATGCCCTATCATGTTATGAATCATCTCAGTAAGCAGAACAGTCTTGCCAACTCCTGCACCTCCGAAAAGTCCGGCCTTACCACCTCTCTCCAGGGGAACAAGTACATCAATAAGTTTTATTCCGGTTTCGAAAACTTCAGATTGTGTGCTTCTTTTTCCAAGCGATGGGGGGTCCTGGTGTACAGAGCGCCAATTCACATCGGATAAAGCTCCCTGTCGGTCAATCGTATTTCCAAAAACGTCAAACATCCTCGAAATAATTCCTTTTCCTACCGGAGCTTTCAGCGGACCTCCTGTATTGGTTACCGCCATCCCTCTTGCCAGACCCTGAGTAGGAGTTAATGCAATACCGCGTACCCTTTTGGCATTAAGATGCGAGAGTACCTCAATCGGGATTTGACCATTAATTCCGGCTTTCAGGAGTGTGTAAATTGGTGGCAAATGATCTTCAAAACTGATATCTACGACACTACCGCGAACTGAAACTACCTTCCCGATGCCATTGAAACCATTTATATTTTGGGGTATAGCATCCATGTGCTATCAGATTAATGGTTATGTGAAATATACGAATAAATCTGACAAAAATTAATGATTTTTCATTATAATAAAGGTTGGATTAAAAAAAAGAGTTCGAAACTGGAAATTCCAGTTTCGAACTCTAAAATTGATAGCTTTTCAGGTTGTGGCTGATTGATCTCAGTCAAATTCCTGATGTGTTAGCCTACAGCCTAACACCCTACAGCCTAACAGCCTATTCAGGTAATCCGTAAGTGTCCATCACATAATCGATATCTTTATCACCACGTCCACTAAGGTTCACAAGAATTGATTGTCTTGGATTCTCTTTGGCCAGTTTAAGGGCATAAGCGACAGCGTGTGCACTTTCAAGGGCAGGAATAATCCCTTCCAGGCGGCTTAATTCGTAAAATGCATCTATGGTTTCTTTATCCGTAGCTGTTTGGTAAGAGACTCTTTTCATATCTTTTAACATGCTATGCTCAGGTCCTACGCCAGGATAGTCGAGGCCACTGGCTACTGAATATACAGGAGCCGGCTCACCATTTTCATCCTGAAGCAAATAGCATTTAAATCCGTGGATTATCCCAGGTTTTCCAAGTGTCATTGTGGCAGCATGTTCGCCTAGTTCAAGCGAGAGTCCTGCAGGTTCAACGCCAAAGAGTTTGCACTCCTCTTCTTCCAGAAAGGCTGAAAATATTCCCATGGCATTACTTCCACCACCTACACAGGCAACAACATTGTCTGGAAGTTCACCTGTCATTTCCATAAATTGCTCTTTTGCCTCGATTCCAACAACGCGCTGAAAATCGCGCACCATCATTGGGAATGGGTGAGGGCCAACTACTGAACCAATGCAGTAGATGCTGTTCTCAAAATCCTGCATGTAAGCGCCGAAAGCAGAATCAACAGCCTCTTTTAGTGTTCTGAGTCCGAAGGATACCGGGACAACTTTGGCTCCAAGAATTTTCATTCTTACAACATTTGGATGTTCTTTGATAATATCCACCTCTCCCATATGAATTTCACATTCCAATCCAAAATAGGCTGCAGCGGTTGCCAGAGCAACACCATGCTGCCCTGCGCCAGTCTCAGCAATCAGCTTTTTCTTTCCGAGGTATTTGGCAAGCAGTGCTTCTCCCATACAATGGTTTAGCTTATGGGCTCCTGTATGGTTTAGATCTTCACGTTTCAGATAGATCCTTCCTCCGTATTTTGTTGATAATCGGTTGCAAAAGTAAGTAGGTGTTGGTCTCCCCTGGTAATGTTTACGAATGCTGCGCAGTTCAGAAATAAAATTATGAGACTTACTGATCGAAAAATAGGCATCAGTAATTTTTTCCATTTCAGTTTGAAGAACGGGAGGTATAAAGCTTCCGCCATATTCTTCAAAAAAGCCATCCTTGTTTGGGTAATTTTTAAAATAGTTCGTTGTCATTGTTTATATGTTTAATAATTAATACAAAACGAATTGACGATTTTCAAGGGCATCAACTTAACTGAGCGTTAAAATTACAGGTATGCCATGGAGGTCAAAATTAAAAAAAGGATTCAAACAACCAATTCTTTTTTTAAAAATTGCAAACAATTTCGCACGTTTTAAATCAAAGCGAATTATGTTCGACCTTTTTAATATAAAATTGATAGCTGGCGACTGGTTATAGCATCTAATTTGTTTGTCCTAATTTCCAGGAATCTGGAGTGAGGTGTATTTAATGGCCTTAATTCCTGGAATTAGCTCATTAAAAACAATAATGGGATAGTTATTAGCTATCCCATTATTTTCTAAGGTATCTGAAAACTGTTTTACTCTTCAACCAATACCTTTACCTTATTATTTGATACTTCAATTAGACCACCTTTTACTTCGAAGTAGGTGACAACATCATTGGTTTCTTTCACCTTGATTTTTCCCTGAGTAAGGGTCGAGATGATAGGAGCGTGATTTGTCATAATTTCGAAAGATCCGGAGACACCCGGAAGTTTGATCAGTTTAATTTCCCCTTCAAACAGTATTTTTTCCGAAGTAATAATTTCAAGGTGCATCATAAAAATGTGAATTAGCTGATCTTTTTAGTGAATTATCTTGATTCGGCGAGCAATTTTTCACCCTTTTCAATGGCTTCATCAATAGTCCCAACCATACTGAAAGCGGTTTCAGGATATTGGTCTACTTCACCATCAATAATTGCATTAAATCCTTTAATCGTATCTTCAATGGCTACCCAGACCCCCTTCATTCCTGTGAACTGTTCAGCAACGTGGAATGGCTGAGATAAGAATCTCTGAACGCGGCGTGCGCGGTGAACAATTAATTTATCAGCTTCAGAAAGTTCATCCATACCAAGAATTGCAATGATATCCTGAAGTTCCCGGTAGCGTTGTAAAAGCTCTTTAACTCGTTGAG
>CAIVCR010000122.1 GCA_903904515.1 uncultured Bacteroidia bacterium | reverse complement strand
CCGCCAACATCCCGCACCCTCATCTTTTTAGAGACCCCATTGTCATTGCGAGACCCATACCTGCTGGCACACCAGTTTTTATAACAGTTAGTGATAATAGAAGTAGATTCCTCACTTCGCTACGCTTCATTCGGAATGACATTGGAATGTAGTTAAAAGTGAGTGTGGGTGGCGGCGTCGCCGCCAACGCCACCCACACTCACTCCAAAATGAAACGTGTCATTCCGAGAGATCACCCAAAAATTTGGGCACAATGTGAGAATGACAGGTAGTAAATTTAGTAAATTTGCTCCAAGTTGCTTAAATCTGTCATTGGTAGCAATCTTTAAGAGTGCAGAAGAGTCTCAATTAAGCAGCTATCAGTAATCGCCCCATATCAATCCTTTTCTGTTACCGATTAATTTTCCGTTCCCCAATAAGATTCAGTTCCTATCTTCCGATTAACAGACTTGATTAATTCCATTTTTTCCTGAAGTCATAACCTCCAAAAATAAGCGGTCATTTTTTGTTTTTTTAACATTTAAAAACAGGGTGAAATTTCTCTATTTATCTTTCCAAGAGCACGCTAGTTTTGTAATAATTTTGTAACATTCAGATAAGCAATCTATTGACAATATTGCATCAAATTTTTAAAGTCCTGGAGGCTAATATATTTGTTGTAAATAATTGTTAATTTAATCTAAATTAATCGCTAAATTAATCGCTTTATTAATCGCTCTTGTTTATCTTTGTCTTAAGTCTTCCAAATCCTATGTACGGAAGGCTTGTTAATTTTAAACTAATATTATCATTATGAAGAAAAGATTGTACCTTATTATGATCGTACTGTTTGCTTCATTTTCGGGCGTTATGGCTCAGGTGAAAGTAAGCGGAACTGTTACTGATCCGGATGGGATCAGTATTCCTGGTGTGTCTGTTGTTCAGAAAGGCACGACAAACGGAACTACAACCGATGCGGATGGAAAATACGCGGTTAGCGTAAGTTCAGCAAGCGCAGCGTTGCAATTCTCCTTTGTGGGTATGACAACTGTTTCCGAAGCGATTAATGGCCGTTCGGTCATCAATGTAAAAATGGTTGCTGAGGCTGTCGGAATCAATGAAGTTGTAGTAACAGCTTTGGGTATCCAGCGTGAAAAGAAAACTTTGACTTATGCTTCTCAGCAGGTTTCCGGCACAGAGCTTTTGAAAGCTGCCAACGGTAACTTCATGGAAGCTATGAGTGGAAAAGCTGCCGGTATAGATATCAAAACCAGCAATTCAGGCGCAGGGGGATCAACAAAAGCGGTATTAAGAGGAAACAAGTCACTTGTTGGACTTAGCGAACCTCTTTATGTTATCGACGGTATTCCAATGTTGAATAACAAACAAGGACAGCCTGGTTCCTACGGCGGAACTGACGGTGGTGACGGTCTTTCTCAGGTGAACCCTGCAGACATCGAAAGCATCAACGTACTTAAAGGTGCGAATGCTTCGATACTCTACGGTAGCCAGGGTGCAAATGGTGTTGTTTTGATTACCACTAAAAAAGGTAAAGAAGGAAAAACAACCGTTACGATTAACACAAGCACAATGCTTGAGAGTGTTTCAGGTCTTCCTGATTTTCAGTATAAATACGGTGCACCTGCTAATTCTGTTTATAACTGGTCAACAACACCTGGAAATTATCAGCAAGGTTACATCAAGGATTTCTTCCAGACTGGTGTAAACGAAACTAATTCTATTTCAATCAGTGGTGGTAATGACAAAACAACAGCATATTTTTCTTATGCTAATGTTTCTGCAAAGGGTGTAATGCCAACCAATACTTATCAGAAGAATAACCTTACCTTTAGTCAGTCAACCAAAATGTTTGACAATAAGGTTACTGTAAGTTCAAATGTAATGTTCTCCGACGAGGTTTCTCGTAACCGTCCGGGCGCTGGTTACTATGACAACCCACTTACAGGTCTTTATTTGTTCTCACGTAATCTTGATTTTGCATCTTACAAACAAAACTATTCTACGTTTAATAAGGATAGGAATCTTGATGTGATGAACTGGTATTCCACGGAAGAGAAACAAAATAACCCTTACTGGATTATCAATAAAGATCCTAAACTCAATACTACTAAGCGTTTAATTGCGAGTGTAAAATTATCATGGGACATCGCAAAACATTTGAAATTTGATGTCCGCGGAAATATTGATTATTCTGATAAATTGGATGATCAAAGAAAACCTGCCGGAGGAAACTCTGTAACTGTTAGTCCAAACGGAACATGGGGTTACAACAAATGGAATGAATCTTCAATGTATACCGATGGAATCTTAAGTTATAACAATACTTTTGGCAATATCAGCTTAAATGCAATTGCAGGAGCGAGTTATCAGCATAATATTACTGAAGGGATTAACTGGGGAAATGGTACCGTTTCTTTAATGTACCCTAACTTCTTCTCCTCAACAAACCTTCCTTACAATGTCATGGTTAATCAGTATATTGGTAAGGTCATCAAACAAGGTGCATTTGCCAATGCTCAGATCGGATTTAAGGAGATGTTATTCTTAGATTTATCTGCACGTAATGACTGGGCTTCTACGCTGGCTCTAACCGGAAATGAATCCTATTTGTATCCTTCAATTGGTCTTTCTGCTATTGTTAGCCAGATGGTAAAATTGCCTGAAGTAATCTCTTTCGCAAAATTAAGAGCATCTTCATCCAGGACAGCCAACGAAGTACCTTTCAATGTTGTAAATCCACAGAACAGTATTGGTGGTGCAGGTACCCCTAGCGGAATCGGCGGAATTAACCGTAACACACAGGTACCTTTTACCAACTTAAAACCTGAGGAAATTACAAGTAATGAGTTAGGTACAGAGTGGAGATTGTTCCACGGAAGAGCTGGTCTTGAGTTTACATACTACAATGACGTAAGTACCAATCAGTTCCTTACCTTAGGTGCTCCATCAGGATCAGGTTACACTTATTACTATGTTAACGCTGGTAAAATCACCAATAAGGGTTTTGAATTAACCATTGATGCTACTCCGGTAAAAACATCCAGTTTTGATTGGAAAACTTCGGTAAACTTCTCTCAAAACAAGAATAAAATTGTCACTCTTATTGCTTCAAATCCTGACTATCAGGTTGGTGGTGATGATGAAGGTTTTGCTTCTATTATTAAAGCAGGCGGTTCTTTCAACGATTTGTGGATCTGGAAATTTGCTAAAGATGCTCAGGGAAGAATTATTCTTGATGCAAACGGAGTACCTACGAAGGCTTCTAAACAGGAAAAAGTTGGTAATGTAAATCCTGATTTTATTTTAGGATGGAACAACTCAATTAACTACAAAAACTTCTTTTTAAGTGCCCTTATCAATGCCAAATTTGGTGGTGTAGCATTCTCCAAAACAGAAGCTTTCCTTGATTCTTATGGTGTAAGTAAGAGAACAGCTGATGCTCGTGATGCAGGCGCAACAATGCCAATTAATGCTGTAAGTTCAACAGGAACCGCTGTATCTGCAATCAATGTGGTTACGTATTATTCAGCTGTTGGTGACCGTAATAAAATCATGGAACCTTATGTATATTCCAGGACAAATGTTAGATTAGGCCAGTTAGTAATTGGTTATAACCTTGACGTGAAAAAACTTGGATTACCTATTAAAGACGCTGCCTTCTCATTGGTAGGAAGGAATTTATTCTTCTTCTACAAAAAGGCTCCTTTCGATCCTGAGCAAGCCATGAGTACTGGTAACGGTATGCAGTCAAACGACGTATTTAGTGTTCCTAATACAAGGACTTACGGGTTTAACTTAAAGGTCACATTCTAAAATCTTAAAATTATTTAGTATGAAAAAGATATTTATTGGATTACTATTCATGTGTGGTCTCGCTGCGTGCACATCGAATTTTGTAGGTGAAAATCAAAATCCGTATCAGATTTCTGATGCGAGCCTCAAACAGGACTTTAACCTGGTGGGTTCACCTTTCTCAGGTTTATTGTTCAATCTATTCGGACATCAGATTGAAGAAGATCTATGTTACGATTCTTGGATGGGTTATATGAATACTCCAACAGATTTCGTTGGAAACGTAAATAACACTACCTATTATATTCGTTGGAACGTTTACTGGGACCGCGTTTATGGTTCTGTAATGTCCCCTTCAAAACAGGTTATTGCGTTGGCTAAGACCAATGGTTTGCCACTTTTTGCAACATGGGCAAAATTGATCCGGATTCTCTCAATTTCTAAGTTGGCTGCAGTCCACGGACCTGTAATCTATTCGAACTATGGTTCAACTGCCAATTCAATTCTTTATGATAAAGAATCTGATCTTTACAACTTGTTTTTTGCTCAGTTAGACTCTATTCAGTCAGACTTTGCTGCAAACAAGACTTACGCCGGATTTGCAAAATTTGACCCTAGTTACAATGGTAACATCCCTGCATGGATGAAAGTTGTTAACTCTTTACGTCTTAGATTGGCTATGCGTATTGTAAAGGTTGCTCCTGCATTGGCAAAAACACAGGGCGAAAAAGCATTGAGCGATGCTGCTGGTTTGATTACTGCCAACAGCGACAACTTTAATGTAGCTTTATTGGGTAATTTAATGCCGGTTGCCATGATCTGTTACCAGTGGGATGATACCCGTATGGGTGGTGTAATCGAATCTTTCATGGCTGGTTTAAATGATGGAAGGGCAGCGAAAATGTTCGCACCTGCAGTTGACCCTGCTGATTATGCAGATCATGCTTCTTATCCTTACAAAGGAATCCGTAATGGAGCTTTTTGTGGTACAACAAAACCCCACATGCTTAAATATTCCAAGGTTTCGAATGACTTTAACAGTGTACAAAACAGAAGAGCTTTTACAGCTGCCGAAGTTAGTTTCCTTAAGGCAGAAGCTGCCCTTCGGAATTGGGCCGGTGCTGGTGATGCAAAAACTAATTATGTGAACGGGGTAACATTATCCTTTGCCGATTGGGGTGCAGGTGGTGTTGACACTTACCTTGCTGATAACACCAGCAAACCACTTAATTATATCGATCCTGCTGATCCACGTAATAATTTCACAACCCGTTCTACAATTACTGTTGCCTGGAATGAAGGTGATAGCAACGAGTTGAAATTAGAGAAGATCATTACCCAGAAATACCTGAATACCTTCACCAATACCCTTGAGGCTTGGGTTGATTTCAGAAGAACAGGTTATCCTAAAATTCCTCATGTTGCCAAGAATGACAGTAGCCCGGACTGGGGTGTTGTTCCTGCTGATGAGTGGATTAAGAGAATGCCGTTTGTCAATGGCGAAAGAACCGGTAATGCAGCTGCTGTTGCTGATGCTACCTCTAAACTTGGTGGACCTGATGGTATCAATACCCGTTTATGGTGGGATGTTGTTGGACCAAACTTTTGAGTTCAATCAGTGAATAAATAGATAAATAATTATTGAAAATACCCTTTTACAGAAATGTAGGGGGGTATTTTCTTTTTATTGCAGGTTTAATATTAAAATAAATAATGAATTTACAGCCCCTGGATATAGGAATCGTGGTCGGATATTTAGTCCTGACACTCCTCATAGGTTTTCTGGTCTCAAATCGGGCCAGCAAAAACCTGGATTCATATTTCCTTGGTGGCAGGCGAATCCCCTGGTATATTCTTGGAATATCAAACGCTTCCGGGATGTTTGATATTACCGGCACTATGTGGTTTGTCTCTATCCTTTTTATTTACGGACTTAAAGGGGCGTGGTTACCCTGGATGTGGCCAATCTGGAACCAAATCTTTTTGATGGTTTTTTTAGCTTCCTGGTTACGGAGATCAAATGCGATGACCGGCGCCGAATGGTTAAAGACCAGATTCGGGGAAGATCGTGGCGGAAGGTTGTCTCACCTTATTGTTGTCATCTTCGCAATTATCAGCGTTATTGGTTTTATTGCCTATACCTTCTCCGGGATAGGCAAGTTTGCCACTTCTTTTTTCCCGTGGGACCTTACTACGGAGATCGGACCACGGATCATCTCTTCTGAAAATATGTATGCCCTGCTGATTATCGGTTTTACAACTCTCTATACCATTAAAGGTGGGATGTATAGTGTTGTAGCTACTGAAATTATGCAGTATCTGGTCATGACCATCTCCTGTTTTATTGTTGGTGTGATTGCTATAAATCTGGTTTCTCCGGAACAGCTGAATGCTGTAATTCCGGCAGGTTGGAAAGATCTGTTTTTTGGATGGAAACTAAATCTTGACTGGAGTAACCTGATTCCTTCGGTTAAAAGTAAAATTTCGGCCGATGGGTATGAGCTTTTCTCTATCCTCTTTATGATTATGGTCTTTAAAGGGATCCTAACAAGCATTGCCGGACCGGTTCCGAGCTATGATCTTCAACGAATTCTTTCAACCAAGAGTCCCCGGGATGCGGCCAGGATGACCGGTTTTACCTCTTTGGTTTTGTTTTTTCCCCGTTTCCTGATGGTCGCAGGGATCACTGTGCTGGTTCTGGTCTATTTTAGTCCGAAACTAAATTCTATGGGTTCCGCGATTGATTTCGAAATGATTCTACCCTATGCGGTAAGTAATTTTATTCCAACCGGCTTACTTGGGCTGTTGCTTGTTGGATTAATTGCAGCATTTATGTCTACATTTTCGGCGTATGTTAATGCTGGTCCGGCATATATCGTAAATGATATTTATAAAAAATTCATCAATCCCAATGCTTCAAACAAAAGGTTTATCCACCTGAGCTACTGGGTCTCTTTTATTCTGGTTATCATCGGAGTTATCTTTGGTATGTTTATCAGCTCTATTGACTCAGCCACCAAATGGATTGTCTCCTCCTTGTATGGAGGATATACTGCCGCTAATGTGCTCAAATGGATCTGGTGGCGGTTTAACGGATATGGGTATTTCTGGGGAATGCTAACGGGACTCGCGGCTTCGTTATTTATACCGCTGTTTTTCCCTGAAGCTTCGGCACTGAATACTTTCCCTGTAATTTTGCTGATCTCATCAGTGGGGTCTATTGCCGGTAGTCTGCTCACTGAACCCGATAATGAAGAAGTTTTAAAGAAATTTTATTCCTCAGTCCGACCCTGGGGATTTTGGGAACCTGTTTACAGAAAGGTAAAAGCTGAAAATCCCCTCTTTAAGAAAAACAGTAATTTTGGGCGCGATATGATAAACAGTGTCGTTGGAATTGTCTGGCAAATGTCGATGCTTGTTATGCCTATCTATTTGGTTATACGGGAATATGTCTCCATGTCTTTGGCGTTCGCCATTTTTATGGTGACTACTGTTTTTCTCAAATATTACTGGTACGACCGGCTGGAAGATTGGTGATTTTTACATTCCAATTTTAATTTTTAAGATATTTTTTCGTGTTAACCGATTAATAAGAGATTAATTTCGTATGTTTGGTTGTTGATTATGGTTTTTTAACAGTTAAACAGGTAGAAAATGGGGAATCGGTCATTTCTTTTTTTAGGACTGATTTTATTGGTTTTACACTCTTACCAAACTTCTTCTCAGAATTTATTTCATTCGGGGCTCTTGTTTACGGCCGCACCCAATGCAAAAGAGGAGCGTACATCGCTCGATCTGACAGCTAATTCCCTGATAACAGCCCGTAATAAATTTAGCCTTGAGTTTGATTTTGCGATGTGGAGTCGCGATCAATTCGGTTACGTTTTCAGAATATTCGATAAGGAGCATCACAATATTGATTTGGTTTATATCCCGGAAAGCAGCACCCTGGCGGTGTTAAAACTGGTAGTTAATGGTTTGCCAACAACCATTAATATTCCCCTTGTTGAGAAGGAGCTGGTTCGGAATAACTGGCTTCACCTGCTGTTATCGTTTGATCTGAAGCAAGGGAAGGTGAATGTTAAGTTTGGCGATATTGTTTTTACTGATGAGCATGTTGCTTTGGGTGGCTTAAGAAAATTAAACATTTGTTTCGGGGCCAACCGTTCAATCTATTTTCCTACCTCCGATGTGCCCCATATGGCTATTCGCAATATCCGGATAGGGGATTACAACAATAGGTCGGCACATAATTGGTTGCTGAATGAATCAGAAGGGGATAAGGCGTCTGACCTGGTGGGTAATCTGACGGGCCGTTTGAATAACCCAACCTGGCTTATTAATAATCATTTTTTCTGGACTAAAAAAGATGAGTTACGGATGGAGGCATCTTCCGGGATTGCTTTTGACACAGCTCAGAACCGGATCCTGTTTATAGGAAAACACAAGATCATCACTTACGATATTGTCACTTCTGAGATGACTGTTCAAAAAGTGAACAACGTAAAACCCTCCGTTACAAAATCGGAATCCTATTATTATTCCAATAAGTCTCATAAGATATTTTGCATTGGCACAATTCCAAATGAGGTCAATGTTTATGATGAGAACAAGAATGAGTGGTTAAAGGGCAGTGCAGGTTCTGCGGTTAGTCAGTCAGTCAATTCAACCTTTTTTCTCAATGATTTATCTGGGGATACCTACTCGCTTGGGGGGTATCACAACTACAGGTATAACGACTTTTTGATGAAGTACAGTTTTCAGGATAAGAGCTGGAGACAGGTTTTACTCCATGGTGACATGCTGGTGCCACGTTCGTATGCCGCAATTACCAATACGAGTAAACCCGGTGAATATCTGATCTTCGGTGGTTATGGGAATCCTTCAGGCCAACAGGAGCTCGGTCCTCAATGCCTCTACGATCTTTATCATTTAAATACCAATGATTCGGCGCTTGTGAAAAGATGGACCATTAATGATGTTTCGGAGAATTTCATCCCTATGGGATCCACCACTGTTTCCGATCAAACCCCGGCCCTTTATGTTCTTGGCTTTCCCCCTTTTTTAAATGGAACTTATCTCAAGCTTTACCGTATTTCACTTGAAAAGCCGGAATATTCTGCGGTAAGTGATACCATGCATTTCTATTTCGACGAGGAACGCTCCAAGGCATCCCTCTCCTTTTTTTCAAAAACGAGGGAATTTTTTGCAGTTATTAAAACACCAACCGGCGGCGATTCGACGAATTATAAAATCTTCACCCTTAATTATCCTCCTGTAAACAGATCGATGCTTGCCATAACTTTTAAGACCGTTTTGTCAAATCCTGGTAATTGGATTACAAAAGTATTTTGGATGGTGGGTGGTTTCTCAATTATTTTTATCTACCTCCTTGTTTATCTCCTGCGTCAGCTGCACCGGGCAGAGGAGAGTCTGGAAGACGATAACCAGATGAATTCGCTGGTAAATGAAAAAGTGCCGGTAAGGAACGAAAATCAGGAAAAGAAACGGGTTGAATTGCCTCGCCGCAATGCGATTTATCTTTTTGGCGAGTTTCGCGTATATGACACTGAGGGTGTTGAGATTAGTTCCAGATTCTCGGCAAAATTAAGGCATCTTTTTTTGTCCATACTGCTCCTGGGAACGGATGAAAGGGGGATTACCAATGAGAAATTAAACAGCATTCACTGGACCTACCACTCTCCTGAGAGCGCCAAGAATAACCGCAATGTTAATGTTAAGAAATTAAGGGACCTGTTGGTGAGTCTAAAGGGTGTTCAGGTCATTCATAGCGACGGTAGCTGGGCTATGAAATTGGATAATGAGGTTTTTTGTGACTACCACTTCCTGATTAAAAAAATTAAAGGAAGCTTCCGTCCACTTACCCGCGAAGAGTTTGAGAAAATAATTCTTGTACTTAGTCAGGGGATTTTTGTGGCCGACGAACGGACTCCCTGGCTGGATCCGTTTAACAGCCACTTTCTAACCTCTTTGCTCGATTATCTTTTTTTGCTTACCGACTCGTTTGAAAAAGATAAAAATCCGGAGGCGATCTATCGTATTGCCGATCTGATCCTCAAATCTGATCCCCTGAACGAGGAGGCCTTTAAGTTAAAAATTGATGCCTTAATCAAGCTGAAAAATCACAATCAGGCATTTTTTGATTATACCTATTTTACCAAAGGGTACGAAAAAATGTATGGAATTCAGTTCCCGCTTAGCTTCAAATCATTTATTAAGTAAGAGTAGTAAGAAAGAGTAAAATGCAAAATGCAAAGTTTAAAATGCAAAATGCAAAGTTTCTCCCTTGCACTTTGCCCTTTGCATTTTTTATTTTGAACTCTTCTACTTGTACCATATGGCTGGAAATTTCTATCTTTGCCGCCTATGAGTATTCAGTTCAAATTCGTAATTCTTCTTGTGCTATTGTTTGCCGGCAATGTAACCTTTGGTCAAAGGGGCGAATATAACTCCAGTTCTTCCGGGCAAAGAGGGGGGCAAAGAGGTAGTTCTTCCGGTTCTTCGACTAAAAAGAAAACGGATGCAAAGAAGGATACAGTCGTTTTTAAAATGAAGGTGTTCGAACTTGAAGATGGATATTCGCGGGTAAAAGAATCGAAACTCGATACGGTAATTGCCGATTTCCATAACTATAATCCGAATCTGAAGAAGTCGATATCCGCGCAAACACTTGGGAATATTGGTAATTCATCCCAAAGCAACGATTATTTTCAGCGGTCGTTCGATTCGAATGAGTTCTTCTTTATGCGCAATCTGCAAGCCTACTCCACGTTGCCGAAGGATATTCATTTTTATAACACGACAAAACCGTTTACCCTGCTCGAATACGGCCAATGGTTTAATAATAAGCCTGTCGGAGAATCGTGGTTAAGAGTCTTTCAAACCCAGAATATAAATCCCTCACTGAATTTCGGATTTTCATACAACGCCATCTCTTCGCAGGGGAAATACCTCAACCAGGATGCCAAGGATAATTCACTCAACCTTTTTGCCAGTTATACGGTCGACCGATACGATTTATGGTTTATCATTGGCAAAAATAAATTTACAACCAAGGAAAACGGAGGACTCCTTAACCCAACAGATATTGAAAATCCTGATCTTAAACCTGAGAATATGCCTGTTTGGCTTTCGGGAACATCTTCAGTTACGAATAATACTTTTGCTGTTATTGCCCACCAGTATAAATTTGGAAAATGGATCAAACAGCAGGAGAAAAAAGAGACATTTCAGAAGTTTATCCCTCGTTTTACGCTGATGCATACCCTGGAATGGTCCAATAATTCCCGTTCATTTTATGAAGTCGAGCCCAATCCATCCTTCGACTATGGCGACTCGCGCGGTACGGTCTATTTTTATGGAAATCAGCATCTTCCCTATATTAACTCAACAACAGGAACCGCCACAGTTCCTGCAACACAGGATAAAGCAGGAATGAACCGGGTTACGAATGTATTTTATCTGAAAGGGGTTGAAGCTTCAGACCGGAAATATACCTTTGGAAAGCAGGCCTATATCGGCAATGATTTAATCAATGTTATTTCCCCCCGGGAGTCAATGATTTATACCCCCGGGATTATGCGTCCCCCCTTGGGTCTTACGCAGTCAAAAGGGCTGACCAATACCTTCTTAGGCGGATCAATTTTCAGATCGAATGCCAGATTCCTGAATTTTAATGCTTCCGGCAGGTATTATATCCAGGGATACCGCGCCGGTGATTTTGACCTCCAGGGGAGGATCGAAAAACCGATCAGATCCTCAAAGGACACCTCCTTTGTAAAACTTAGCGGCAGCATGACGAATACAACTCCAGACTATTTTTATGAACATTATTATTCCAACCATTTTAAATGGGATAATAATTTCAAGAAAACTTATGAGTTAAAGGTTGGGGCAATCTATGATAAGCCATTCAGACGGTTTAAGCTTGGAGTTAAATACTCCATTGTAAGCCGTTATATGTATTGGAACGAATCGTCACTTCCCGATCAGGCAAGTTCTGAATTCTCGGTAGCTCAGCTTTTTGTCAGTAAAGACTTTAAATTTGGACCATTAAACATACTTAATTCAGTACTGTATCAAAAATCGACTACAAGTGTTTTCATGCACATACCTGAAGTTTCGACCCGCAATACCATCTTCATCGGAGGGTTAATTGCCAAAGTGATGTACACTCAAATTGGATTTGATCTGCATTACGATACCGGTTATTATGCTGATTATTACAGTCCTGCCCTTGGGATGTTTTATGTACAGAACACTCAGAAAATTGGGGATTATCCGTGGATGGATGTGTTTATTAACCTGAAGCTTAAAAGGACACGCTTCTATGTAAAGTACAATAACCTCAGCACCAAGTTCAAAAAGTCAGGCTATTACACAACAGTAAATTATCCTGCCCAGGTGGCAAATCTTGCTTTCGGATTGTCGTGGTCTTTTTATAATTAAAGGGAATTCTTAAGGCAACCAACCCACAAATGCCATGTGGTCAGCGTTCCATAGCAGAACGGTATACCTCTTTGAATTCAGATAATACCATGGCCGTCGCACCCCAGATAAAGAGTGGTTCAATGTAAAACCCCGGAGCCTCAAAAGTTCCGCGTGCTGTGATGACGCTCTTCGTTTGAAATGTTGTTGGGTGAAAAATAGTCTCTACCGGGATTTTAAATAGTTCGTCAACTTCACTTTTGTCGGTCTTGAAATCGGGTAATTTATCACACCATCCAATAAATGGATAGATTTTAAAATTACTCACCTGAATATAGAGCGGGGAGAGTGCTCCAATAATTTCAATTTGATCCTTATCTGTTCCGATCTCTTCAAACGATTCACGCAGTGCTGTCTGGATCAGGTCGGTGTCGGCAGGTTCGTATCTGCCTCCGGGAAAGGCAATCTGACCGCCATGATTCCTCATGGTAGAGGGGCGTCTGATCAAACAGGTATGAATCTTCCCGCTATAGGGAAAGATAAGCATCAATACACCGCTTTGAATTATCATTGTTTCTCCTGGTTCCGGGTACAAAGCTCTCCCCACTGGCAGCATCAGACGATGTGTACCTTCTCCGGGCAGCTTTTCTTTCAGCGCCTCATGCAACCGGTTTTTAATAGATGTCGATTCTGTAAGTAACACCGTACAAATTTTTGGTTATGCGGATTATAAATGTATTGTTCACATTACTTTAAAGAAATAGCCACCACAAAAAATCTTAGAATTAATTTTAGTTGTTTTCGTTATCTTCATGGCGATACTGAATATCCCTGACATTGAGCTGCATATAAGTTTTTCCGCGGTATTCATTTTCAGTGACCGAATAACAAATATCGAACGGGAGCGACCTTTTTATCATATCCAGATGGTCGGATTGTGAGAATGCAATTCCGGAGAATACAGCAGAGGAACGATTTGCCTCCATCAGATCAAGTTTCAGGTGTTCGCTGTTCTTTCCGACTAAACGGCTGGTGCCATAATCAAGGACGTTTTCGGTGAGGAAAACCGGCATCATATTATGTGGCCCGTATGGTTCGAATTGGTTGAGCAATTTTAAAAATTTTGGCGAGAGATCCGACAAGGAGATTTTGGCATCAATCTCTATGGTCTGCTTTTGCTGCTCTTTCGAAATTGTATCTCTGACGACCTGTTCGAACCGTCGTGAAAATTCGGCTACATTTTCCAGTTTCATCGAAAGACCAGCGGCATACATGTGCCCTCCGTACGATTCGAGCAAATCGGAACAGGCACTGATTGCCTCGTAGAGATCAAACTCAGCTACAGACCGCGCAGATCCGGTCGCAAGTCCGTTCGATTCAGTCAGCACGACTGTTGGCCTGTAATAATGTTCGGTTAATCTCGAGGCTACAATACCCACAACACCCTTATGCCAGTCGCGGTTATAAATGACCGTGCTCACCCGACCCTTATAAAATTCGCTGTTCTCTATCATATCAAGAGCCTCCTGAGTGATTTCGCGGTCAAGCGTCTTTCTTATTTCATTGTATGAATTGATCTCAATTCCAAGATCTTCAAGCTCTTTGGCATCCTTTGCAAGGAGGATTGCCACCGATTTTTTGCCATGCTCGATTCTTCCAGAGGCGTTTAACCGCGGTCCAATCTTGAAAACAATATCATTGATCTTAAATTCGCCCAGCATTCCGGCATATTTAATGATCGTTTTAAGCCCTATTGATGGGTTTGAATTTAATTTTTGCAGGCCGTAATAAGCCAGGACCCGGTTCTCCCCGGTTAGGGGAACGATATCAGATGCAATACTAACAACGACTAAATCAAGAAGTTCCATTGCTACCTCTTCAGGGATACCTTGTTTTATACAATAGGCCTGTATAAGCTTAAATCCGACTCCGCAACCCGAAAGTTCCTTGTAAGGGTAGTTACAGTCGGGCTGTTTAGGATCGAGTACTGCGACAGCATCAGGGATGACAGCATCAGGATTGTGATGATCACAAATGATAAAATCAATTCCTAACTCTTTGGCATAGCTTATTTTATCGTTAGCTTTAATTCCGCAATCCAAAACAATGACCAGCGAAAAGCTGTTCTGAGCAGCGTAATCGATACTGATTCGGGATATACCATATCCCTCCATATAGCGGTCAGGAATATAATAATCGATGTTGGTGAGCCTGGTCCGTAAAAATGAGTACATAAGTGCCACGGATGTAGTTCCATCGACGTCATAATCACCATATACCATAACTTTTTCATCGTTTTCCACAGCCTGAATGATCCGGGCAACTGCCTTGTCCATATCTTTCATCAGAAAGGGATCGTGAAGATCTGAAAGTTTGGGCCGGAAAAAGGAACGGGCGTCGGAAAAGGTTTTAATCCCCCGTTGAATAAGTAAATTTGCTATTGCAATATCTATATTTAACGCTGCCGATAAATGCTTAAGGTCGTTATTGTCAGCAGGTTTCTTAATTTTCCACGATTTTTGCATACAAACTTCTTAATGGGGGCTTCCGATCTAAATAATTTCCTCAAATATACTAAAAAGTAGCTATTCCCAAAAGGATAACTTTTTGTACCTTTGCCCATATTTTTCGAATAACTGAAGGTAAACATTTAAAATGAGCAATATAGAATTAAGTGAGCAGGAATTGATCAGACGTGGGTCCCTCCAGAAGCTTCGGGACCTTGGGATCAATCCTTATCCGGCTAATGAATTCAAAATTAACACTAACGCTAACCAAATACTCACTACTTATAATCCTGACCTCAAGAATCTCCAGGAGGTGGTTTTTGCAGGAAGATTAATGAGCCAGCGAATCATGGGTAAGGTCTCTTTCGGAGAACTTCAGGATGAAACGGGACGGATTCAGATCTACATCAGCCGCGATGAAATTTGCCCGGGAGAGGATAAAACACTTTACAATGAGGTGTTTAAAAAACTTTTGGATATTGGAGATATCATTGGGGTGAAAGGATATGTTTTTATTACGCAGATGGGTGAGACCACTATTCATGTCCGGGAATTTATATTACTGAGCAAGTCTATCAAGCCATTACCCGTTGTGAAGGAGAAAGAGGGAAAAACATTTGATGCCTTTACCGATCCCGAACAGCGTTATCGCCAGCGCTATCTTGATTTAATTGTCAATCCTCACGTTAAGGAGGTTTTCCTGAAGCGGACAAAGATCATTAATCAGATGCGTGAAATGTTTAATGAACGGGGATATATTGAGGTTGAAACCCCGATCCTGCAACCCATTCCGGGTGGCGCTTCTGCCCGTCCGTTCATCACCCATCACAATGCCCTGAATATGCCTCTTTATCTCCGGGTGGCTAACGAGTTATATTTAAAACGATTAATTGTTGGCGGTTTTGAGGGGGTCTACGAATTTTCGAAGGACTTCAGGAATGAGGGGATGGATCGCACCCACAATCCAGAGTTTACAGTTATGGAGATTTACGTCGCTTACAAGGACTATAACTGGATGATGGATTTTACCGAAGAGATGATTGAACGTGTTGCACTGGCACTCCATGGTAAGACGCTGATTCCTGTTGGCGATAAGGAGATTGATTTTAAACGCCCGTTCAAAAGAATCACCATGTTCGAATCGATCAGAGAACATACAGGATACGATATTTCGGGGATGGATGAAGATGGATTGCGCGAAGTATGTCAAAAAGTTGGTGTTGAATTTGACAACACCATGGGAAAAGGAAAATTAATTGATGAGCTCTTTGGCGAAAAGTGTGAAGGGCACTATATTCAACCTACCTTTATTACAGATTATCCTGTCGAAATGTCACCGCTTTGCAAGAAGCACCGCGACAATCCTGACCTTACCGAGAGGTTTGAGCTTATGGTAAACGGGAAAGAACTTTGCAATGCCTATTCTGAACTTAATGACCCGATCGATCAGCTTGATCGTTTTCAGGAACAACTTCGCTTATCGGAGAAAGGGGATGTTGAGGCGATGTATATCGATATGGATTTTGTTCGGGCACTCGAATACGGAATGCCTCCTACCTCAGGGATGGGAATCGGGATTGACCGGTTGACCATGCTAATGACTAACTCGGCTTCGATTCAGGATGTTCTCTTGTTCCCTCAAATGAAACCTGAAAAAAGAGCGGAAGAAGATTCGGCAGAAAAATTCATGGAGTTAGGGATACCAACCGAGTGGGTAGAGGTGCTGAAAAAAATGGGATATAAGAAGTTATCTCAGCTAAAGGATGTAAAACCGGGTAAATTATTCAACGATTTGTGCGGTTTTAATAAGAAGAACCAGCTTGGGCTACCAAACCCTGCGGCGAACGATGTGTCAAATTGGTTAAATTAATACGTCGGTAAAATGACTGAAATTAACGAGAAAAGCAGGGTAGGTATTATTGGGAGCGGAAGCTGGGCCACAGCCCTGGCCAAAATCCTGATCTATAATCTGCCTGAGCTAAATTGGTATATACGTAAGGAGGAGAATGTAGAACTGTTTAAAAAGTTCAGACATAATCCTAACTATCTGCGGTCTGTCGAGTTCGAGATGTCGAGAATTAATTTCTATACTGATATCAATCAGATTGTTGAAAACTCCGACATCCTTGTTTTTGTTACCCCTTCCGCCTTCCTCAAAGATACGCTTAGCCATCTGAAGGTAGATATCGGTGACAGATATGTTATTTCTGCTATAAAAGGGATCATACCGGATGACAACCTCGTGGTTGGTGAGTTTTTTCATGAATTTTACGATGTTCCCTTTGATCAGTTCGGCGTTATTGCAGGTCCCTGTCATGCTGAAGAAGTTGCCCGTGATCTCCTCTCTTACCTGACTATCGCCAGCCCGGATGTGAAGCGGGCAAGACAATTCGCGATGTTGCTCGAGAGCCCTTCGATCCGCACCCATATCTCTGATGATATCTGGGGGACAGAATATTCTGCAGTTTTGAAAAATATTATGGCTATCGCAGCCGGAATTTCCCATAGCCTTCGTTACGGAGATAATTTCCAGGCCGTACTCATGTCAAATGCCATTCAGGAGATTAAACGGTTTGTCGATACTGTTCACCCTATTACGCGCGATATCAAATCTTCTGCCTATCTGGGTGACCTTTTGGTTACCGGATATTCCCATTTTTCGCGGAACCGCGCTTTCGGAACGATGATCGGCAAAGGTTATACCGTCCGTTCTGCGATGCTCGAAATGGATATGATCGCAGAGGGTTATTATGCAACCAAATGTATCAAAGAACTTAATTTGCAGTACCATATCAACATGCCGATAACCGATTCGGTCTATAATATTATTTACGAAAATATCTCACCGGCAATCGAAATCCGGTTATTAACAGAACATTTGCGTTAATTCATTTTTTATGAAAAATATTTCATTACACCTTGAGAAAATTTACGATTTCATCCCTGCTGAGGAGATTGTAGCCTACAAAAAAACAGCAGAAAAACAGAATGTTGCACTGCGCGATAAATCAGGTAAAGGGAACGATTACCTGGGATGGGTCGACCTTCCATCTTCCATTTCCGATTTTACATTGGATGAAGTTGAAAAAGTAGCCCTCAAACTCCAGTCCAAGCACCTGGAAGTTTTTGTGGTGATCGGCATTGGGGGATCTTATTTGGGAAGTAAGGCTGTAATTGATGCCCTCTCCGATTCTTTTGCTCACATTAAGGGGAGCTTCGAAGCGCCATTAGTCCTGTTTGCAGGTCAGAATATCAGCGAAGACTACCTTTTCGAATTGCGCGACCTGCTTGACAATAAGGAGTGGGCATGTGCCATTATCTCCAAATCGGGAACCACAACTGAACCAGCCCTGGCTTTCAGACTCCTGAAACAGGACCTTGAGGATAAATATGGTGTTGAAGAGGCACGTAAACGAATTATTGCAATCACCGATGAATCACGCGGCGCATTAAAAACCCTTGCAAAAGAAGAGGGATATAAAACCTTTGTGATCCCCGATGATGTAGGTGGCCGCTATTCGGTATTAACACCTGTTGGGCTGATTGCAATTGCCATTGCAGGATTTAATGTCCGGGAGCTTGTAAACGGAGCAAAATCGATGGAGATTGCCTGTGGAGCGGATATTCCATTTGAAGAAAATATAGCCTCTCAGTATGCTGCCGCCCGGAATGCCCTATACAAGAGTGGCAAGAAGGTGGAGATCATGGTCAACTACAATCCTAAGCTGCACTTTTTTGCAGAATGGTGGAAGCAACTCTATGGTGAAAGCGAAGGGAAAGAGCAAAAAGGGATCTTCCCGGCAAGCGTCGATTTTTCAAGCGACCTGCACTCTATGGGTCAGTATATCCAGGAGGGTGAGCGTATCCTGTTCGAAACTGTATTGTCAGTTGAGAACGTAAACAACGAAGTGCTTGTCCCCGAGGATAAAGCAGACCTTGATAAACTTAATTTTCTTGCAGGTAAAAGGGTCGACTATGTCAATAAAATGGCTGAATTGGGAACCAGTATTGCCCATGTTGACGGCGGAGTACCAAACATTCGTATTAATATCCCGCAATTAAACGAGTATTACCTTGGACAGTTGATCTATTTCTTTGAGATTGCCTGCGGAATAAGTGGCTATATTCTGGATGTTAATCCGTTTGATCAGCCTGGAGTTGAAGCATATAAGAAAAATATGTTTGCACTGCTTGAAAAACCTGGTTTCGAGAAAGAGACAGCGGAGATTAAAGCGAGGTTATAATAAAACGAATTTCATGTTAAATGAGGGCCTGACGCCAAGTCAGGCCCTCATTTCGTTTTAGGGTGAGGCGATTTTTAATCGCCCGTTTGGTTATCATAGCGCGATTGCAAATCGCGGGACCCGGTTTGAAAATTTAACTCGTTACTTTCTGCATTCAAAAAATTGCTCTCCTTTTTCTAAATGCCCGAATGATTCTATATCTTCGTAACCTTGTAAACCCTTAGAATCTTATTCGTAACTTTCCGGCTGAAAGGTGCTGACTATGCGAAAAAATATCTGCTGTTTAATCCTTCCTATCCTGTTTTGCTCACTATTCCTGAGCGCCCAATCCAACTTAAGACCCACCGGTCTGATGGTTGAATTTCTTCGAAACCCCTCACAGGGAACCGTTAATACTCCGTTACCCGGTTTTTCATGGATTGTAAATGGTTCAGATCCTCAGATAAGTTACCAGATTCTGGTCTCCTCTTCGAGAAAAGAACTTGAAGCTGGTAAAGGCGATTTGTGGAATAGCGGGAAGATAAGCTCGGAACAATCTGTTAATGTAAGCTATCAGGGGCAACCCTTAAAGCCGGATAAAACTTTTTTCTGGAGTGTCAGAGTTGGAACGCGCAAGTCTAAATCTCTGCTGATATCCGGAATTCAGGAATTTAAAACCGGAAGTTTCGGAAGTGGGGCTTCCATCTCGGTGATGCCCCTGATTAAAGACACGATCCAACCTGCAAAAGTAGTGAGGAAAAACTCCCTGGGAAATTATTTTGCCGATTTTGGGAAAGATGCATTTGGTACACTTAGGGTTCAGATTGAAAGCCCAAAGGCTGATTCAGTAATGATTCATCTTGGGGAAAAGCTCGAGGCTCCTGCTCATGTTAAACGGAATCCCGGAGGGACGATCCGTTACCGCTTTATTGGTTTGCTTGTCGAAAAAGGGGTGCATTGGTACACCTTAACCATTCCGCATATTCCGAGAAATTCACAAACACCAGCAATAGTTATGCCTGCTGAAGTGGGTGAGGTTACCCCGTTTCGCTACTGTGAAATAGAAACTTATTCCCCTTCAACGGTATGCAAATCTGCGGTGCAGATTGCTGTCCATTATTATTGGGATGATTCTCAGAGTAGTTTTTCCTGCTCAGATACAATCCTCAATCAGGTCTGGAATTTATCCAAATACAGCATTAAGGCTACTAGTTTCTCGGGCATTTATGTCGATGGTGACCGGGAACGGATTCCTTATGAAGCGGATGCCTACATCAATCAGCTGGGACATTATTGTACCGATCGTGAATACAGCATGGCGCGTCATTCGCACCAATATCTGATGGTTCATCCAACATGGCCAACGGAATGGATTATGCATTCGGTGATGATGGCTTATACCGATTATCTCTATACCGGGGATAAAAGATTATTGGCAGAATTTTATAAGGATTTGAAATTTAAAACATTAGTATCCCTTGAACGCGCAGATGGATTGATAAGTACCCGGACCGGACTGCTGAATGAAGCCGTTTTACGCGATATCCATATCAAAGAGCCGATCCGGGATATTGTTGACTGGCCCATTGTTGAGCGGGATGGAAATGAGATGCCTAAAGTGAGTACGGTAATTAATGCATTTCATTACGAAGCTCTTAAGTTAATGGCGATAATAGCCAGTGCTTTAGGGAATTTTGGCGATGAAGCTTTTTTTAAGCTCAGGGCTGAAACTGTAAAACTGGCGATCAACGGGAAGCTTTTTGATCCGGATAAAAAAATCTATCTGGATGGGGAAGGATCATCTCATGGTTCACTTCATTCGAATATTTTCCCGCTTGCTTTTGGAATTGTTCCGGATGGTTCAACTTCTGCTGTGGCGGAATATGTTGCATCCAAAGGGATGGCTTGCAGCGTTTATGCAGCTCAGTACCTGCTGGAAGCGCTTTATGCAGCAGGTGAAGATAACGTGGCACTCGATTTGATGCGGTCGACCGGCGAACGGAGTTGGTGGAATATGATCAAATCGGGCTCGACAATAACCATGGAAGCCTGGGATGAGAAATTCAAACCGAACCTTGACTGGAATCATGCCTGGGGTGCTGTTCCGGCCAACATGATCACAAGAGGTTTATGGGGAATTGTTCCGCTCACCCCCGGATTTGGTGCGGTGCAGATCAAACCGCAAACCGGTGGACTTGGCTTTTCCAAAATTAAAGTTCCGTCAATCAGGGGATCAATAAATTGTGAATTTCATTCTGATAATTTAACCCGCTTTGATCTCTCAGTCTCCATCCCGGTAAACATGAAGGCAATTGTATCTGTTCCGGTACGCTCAATCCTAAATCCGGTATTGTATATTGATGAAAAACAGATCGATGGAATACGAAGCGGAAAATATTTCAGTGTAGAAACCGAAGGTGGTTCTCATCAGTTTTCGGTTAGGGAACGCAGAAAACAGGAATGATTTGGTTGATACACCTGGCGAAAAGGGTAAATGGACCATAAAAAATCGAAATTGAATGGGCAAAAACCGAAAATTTGAGAAAATATTTTGCATTTTGCACCTTTATATGGTTAGAATTCCACCTTATTTTGGAAATCAAAGAATCTTAACATTGAATTTTAAAGATACGCTCCCGATTATGCGCTATATTTCTATATTTCTGATTATTTCTCTTTTCTATGCCTGTAATTTTAACCCTCCCCAAAGAAAGGCAGATAGCTCCAAAATGAAATTCGACGTAACAATCGATACAGCCAAAATCGCACAAATCCGATTAACAAATCCGGTAGATTATCGCAGGATTCTCGATACAATCGATCCGGGGGACCTTTCCTCTCTTGATGCTGCCTGTACTCTTTTCCGGAACTGTGTTGCAGATACCCTCACGCGCGACTCAATGTTTGTCATTTTAAACGATTTTTTCAATCATCTGGCAGGGATATACCTTGAAAACAATGAGAAGATTAGTAATCAACTTCTGATTTCCCCCTCTGTCCAAACAATAAACGCCATTCACTCATCCCTTGAAACTCATGGATTACTCCTTTGTTCTTCGGAAGGGGCGTTTTTTATTGAACCCTATACCCCATTTCTTTTGCAGAATTTTGGCCATGAACTCTCGCCTGCATATCGCGATTACCTGACCATTGAGAGCGAAGAGCAAAAGGAGCGATTTGTAAGAGACGGCAAAACGGTTATTCCTCCTGATTCGCTGGTTGCGAGAATTGTTACCTGGGACCATTTTATCACGAAGTATCCCCGGTTTATTTCAATCCGTAATGCCCAGGATAAGGATGCACAATATCTTGGTGCCTATCTCGCCGGAACGGAAGGTTCAACGGTTTTTGATCCAGAAACAACTGTTTTAAACGATAGTTCCCGGTTGTCGTTTGAATCGTTTATCGTTAAAAATCCTGAAATAAAATCTACTCAGGTAGTGAGGGACTATCTGGAACTGCTCAGAACATCCGATTTCAGGTATACCGAAAAAGTTGACTCCTTTTTGTTGAAAAAGGTTTTCGGAGCAGAATTTGCTGAGGGACAAAACTAGAAGCATTTTCACCTTTCCTGCAAAACCAGGATATGTCGAAAGAATTAATATGTTTATCAAACTCTCGTGTCCTTCAGGGGGTGCAACTCCTGGGATGGTTTTCCAATATTAAAGTGAAAGATTCAGTTTCAACTCTAAATACCACCTCGAGGATTGGACCAATAATTTCAAGTCAACAGCCGATAATAAACATGCGTTTTATGCCATATCAACTTTTATTGTCTCAAAAAGTAATACCCCAATCACCTCACCACCTGTTGTAAATTAATCGCATTGGTCAGATAGTTCTGAGTGAGATCTGCCGCTCATCAGGGCACCTCAGCAAGCTATTCTTTGGTGCCCCTTTTTTTTGTACTTTTGACCCTTTATAGCCTGCATGCTAAATGCAGGCGGGAAAGACAATCATAAATCAACGAATATGGAACAGAAACCTTCCAACCTCGAAAAGGGAACACCCAAACAGATTCAGATCGATGTGAAGGAGAACTCCGAACTGCTGAAATTCTTAATCGACCAACTCAAGGGGAAAAGCCGAACAACAGTTAAAGCTCTCTTGGCGCACAGGCAGGTTGCTGTTGGAAACCATACAATAACTCAGTTTGATTATCCTGTCCTGAAGGGGCAGCAGGTCACCATTACTTTTGGAAAGATACCTGAAGAGATCAGATATAAAGGGTTACGGATTCTCTTTGAAGATCCGTATATCATTGTCATTGAGAAGGAGGCCGGAATGCTCTCCATCGCAACAGCAAAAGAGAAACTGCTGACAACCTATAGCATTCTTAGCGGGCATGTAAAACGGGCCGATCCCAATAACCGCATCTTTGTGGTGCATCGGCTTGACCGCGATACCTCGGGGATAATGATGTTTGCCAAGTCGGAAGAGGTTCAGTCCATTATGCAGCGAGCCTGGCATGAGGCTGTGATTGAACGCGCCTATGTGGCTGTTGTGGAAGGGGTTGTGGAAAATGACGAGGGGACCATCCGTTCGTTTTTAAAGGAGAATAAAGCATTGATCATGTATTCGACCAAAGTTCCCGGAGAAGGGGATGAGGCGATTACCCATTATAAGGTTCTGCGGCGCGGAGATGCAATCACCCTGGTTGAAGTGAAACTTGAGACAGGGCGTAAAAATCAGATCCGCGTCCATATGAAAGAACTTGGTCATCCCGTTGTCGGGGACAAAAAGTATGGGGCAAAGACTAATCTGATTGGACGCACCTGTCTGCACGCAAGAGTTCTGGCCTTTATTCATCCTTATACAGGGAGTGAAGTTCGTTATGAGACCCCTGTTCCCGGCAGGTTTATGTCGGTGTTTGCACGGCACGACAACAGCCCGACTAACCAGGATTAAAATGTTACTCTGAACAATGCTGTAGGTAAAAATCCCTGCTGGTACGTAAATGTATCTACCCCTTTTTGAGGATTAAACGATTGGGAAAATATATTTTTCCGGTCGGTAAGATTTGCAATATCAATCGCGAACTCTATTGTTGTATGTCTTAAATTATGCCTTAGGGTCATCTTGTAATCGAGTTTCATGTAATCTTTGGTTTGATCCGAATAGATTTTGTCCTCATCATAAACAAGATATCCCGTTGTTCGGGATGCCTCTTTATTAATGAATTTTTGCCGCAATCCGCCACTCCAGACAAATCGGAGGTTGAAATCAAGCGATGAATGCTTTCCTACCGGGTATTCAAATCCTAAGAGTGTATTGTTCACAAAACCAGTTGAAAACACAGTCTCCCGCCACTTCGCGTCGCTTGCTTTATACATTGACTTAAATACCGATGTTGTATTTAACAGGTACCAGTTCCTGTTCAGGTAATGTTCCAGAGTCATCTCAATACCATAGTTCTTCCCCAACCCTTTATTCACCAGATCGACCTTATCCTGAGTCCCATTGTAATAAGTCGCGCCAAGATTTACAACCGAAAAGCTCGATGGGGTTTTTTCAATCGGGATGTCCCATAAATCCTGATAATAGGCTTCGAGTTTCAGGTTCCAGCTGGTAGCAAACTTGTAGTTGTAGCCAAAAACAAAGTGACGTGCTTTCGTAAAATCGAGGTTTTCACCAGGCTGTAACTCCCGGGAGAGAGTATCTTTAATATTTCGGGCAAAATATACCGGGAGTGTCTGAGTTTGGGCGTGAATTCCAAATCCAAAATTAATGGTTTGTTTCTCCGTGTAATTATAGCTCAGTCCCAGACGTGGTTCAAGAGTTTTGGTTCCGTTTAAAAATAGATACTGGGAATGTATTCCTCCATAAAAATTAAACTGGGTCGTTACCCGGTGTTTCCATTCAATAAATCCCTGCATTAACTGAAAGTGCTCGTTTTTTAAATCGATCAGTTTTGCATAACGCCCTTCATATTTTGCACTGTCTAACTGGTCAATCCCTTTGTTTTTTATCCCAATGCCAAGGGAAATCGTATTTTTTGAGTCTATCTTTCGGGTGTAATGGGTCGACACAGTGATTTGCTTCTCAAGAATATTGGACGCATAATAGAGTTCCCGGCTGTTATCGGGCATTATTGAATCCACTTTTATAAAGGTCTTTTGACCAGAAAATGAGATGGCTGTATGCAATTTTGATTTCTCACCCAGTATGATGTCATGGCCTATCCCGACAACACCTGTGGAGGTTTTGTTTACCAAATCGGCATTGGCTATCGGGTTAAACTGATCGGTGCTTTTATCTGCCGGGGCATTTATCTTATCAATACCCCCAAGACCAAATATGGATATAATCCCCCCCTTGCCTGCAGGAAGAGAAATTTTAAAATTTAAATCGGAATAGGTGGGTACCGCACCACCAACAATGTTAAATCCCATCTTCTGAAGCAGGTCCAGAAACGAATATCTCCCATTGATTAAAAATGAGCCTTTTGATTTCTTTGAGAATGGCCCTTCAATCCCAACTTCGTAACCATTTAATCCGGTTTGAAGGATAAATTCCTGTTTCTCATTGTTCCCGTTTCGCATGTTCAGATCGAAAACCCCGGCTACAGCATTCCCATACTGGGCAGGAAAAGCACCGGTAAAAAAATCCGACCGGGTTAAGAGATTGCTGTTGAGCATACAAACCGGTCCCCCCGAAGTCCCCTGCACTGCAAAATGGTTTGGATTCGGGATGTCTACACCCTCCAGTCGCCATAACAATCCATTGGGAGAATTTCCCCTGATAATAATATCATTTCGGGTGTCATTCCCTGATGCGACTCCGGCAAAATTTGTGGCCATACGGGCAGGATCTGACCAGCTGCCAGCAAAATGCTCAGTCTCTTCAACTGAAAATGATTGCGCACTGACACTTGCCATCTTATTGATAACTTCCCCTTTGCGGTAGGCTTTTATCACAACCTGTTCAAGCTCCTGAATCTTCTCAACCATATCGACATTGAGAATCAATTCCTTACCTGAACTGACCACAATATCCTTTATAAAAACAGGTTCATATCCAATAAAGGAAAATGTAAAACTATTTCTTCCGACAGGGACATTTTTCAGTACAAATTCCCCGTTTGAATCGGAGAAAGTTCCAATATTCAACGATTTGTCGTTTAAAACAACCGTTACTCCAGGCAGTGTGGAGGAGGTAACTTTATCTGTTAATTTACCCCTGACGGTCTGAGTGTACTGACCGAATCCAGGCTGTATACTTGTAAACAGGAGAAAAAATAAAAAAAATGACGCACAATAATTAAGGGACGATTTTTTACCCTGATTCATATTTAGAGAGTTTATTTGCTTAAAAAGTGCGAAGATAATGGCAGACTGCGGATTAATTGGAGATTGCAAATTATTTTATTGCTAAATTTTATGTTATTTGAATTATTTATCCTGAATACCTCTGAGAAGTATACTAACCAGATCATTAAAAACTACCGATCGGGTATAGGATAAACAGTCTATTTTAGGATATTCAACTTCCTGATCTGGCATGAAAAAAATATTGACAGAAGGATACTTATGATTATATTTGTTGATTAAAAATGACTACCTTTGAGGTTTTTTTAAATAATATTAATATTTCTTAGCATAAAATAAACATGATGTTAATAAAGATAATTTACGTAAAATATGGATTAGGTAAATAAATCATACGTCAAAGAAAATCAAAAAGAATGAAAATGCATGTAAAAAAATCGATTCAAATATTTCATAATTTAAAGTTCGGTTATATTTCATACAAAAAATATGATAATTATTATGTTTGAATAAATTAAAGGAAAAGATTAATCTAGTTTAAATTGCCGGAAATAATTTCGAACAACAAATATGAAGACCTATCAAAAAGCGAGTAAATTTTTTACCAAAATATTTAAGAAACTGACGGAAGAGGATTTTGAAAGTCGGTTGTCTCCTGATTATAGCGACACTGTAAAATTACCTAACAATATATATGTTAATGATAATTTAGTGGAAAAAAGATGGGAAATAATCAATGAAAGCCAATCTAAAGCGATCTTGTTAGATGGGCAAACTAAAGACGATATGTCACTTTATGCTCGAAACATTGAAAACTTTATCGGAACAGTTAAAGTTCCTGTTGGATTGGCCGGTCCTTTGAGAATTAATGGCCTTTTTGCACAAGGGGATTATTATGTCCCGCTTGCCACTACTGAGGCTGCTCTGGTTGCCTCCTACAGTCGGGGAGCGCAACTGATCACTGCGGCAGGAGGGTGTTCTACTGCGGTGATCAATGAAGGGATTAGTCGGGCTCCCGGATTTATTTTTGAAAACCTGACAAAGGCCATACTATTTGTCAATTGGATTGTCAATATTACAACTGACTTGAAAAGGGTGGCTAAAACAACGACAAATCACGGTGAATTGACTGATATTAAAGTAACTATAGAGGGTAACTATGTCTATGTCAACTTTGATTATTTTACCGCAGATGCATCAGGTCAGAACATGATTACGATAGCGACACAAAAAGTTTGCGAATATATAATGGAAAACAGTCCTGTTAAACCGGAGAAATATTTTATTGAAGGAAATTTATCCGGAGATAAAAAGGCAAGCACATTATCATTTTTAGGAGTAAGAGGTAAAAAAGTGATATCAGAAGTCGTAATTACCCGGGAGCTGGTCAAAAAGTATTTGCGAACAACCCCCGAAGATCTGATCACCTTCTGGAATATGACAACCGTTGGTGGGATTCTTCTGGGAACGACCGGCAGTAATGGTCATTTTTCAAATGGTTTGGCCGCTTTGTATATCGCATGCGGTCAGGATGCTGCATGTGTGGGTGAATCATCTGTGGGGATTACCCGGATGGAGGTCAATAAAGCCGGTGATCTTTATGCTTCGGTTTCACTTCCAAATCTTATAGTGGGTACAGTTGGTGGAGGCACTGGCTTACCTTCTCAAAAGGCCTGCCTCGACATCCTGAACCTATCCGGAAATAATAATTCAATGGCTTTTGCTGAAGTTGCAGCAGCAATCGTATTGGCAGGAGAATTATCGATTACCGGTGCCATTACAGCAGGCGATTTTACGCGGGCACACAAACTACTTAGCAGGGGAAATATCCCTGATAAATCAAAGGAATTGGTTCAAATTTAACCTGTTTTAAATTAAGATATAGTTGTCATCAAAATATTCACCTGCTTTAAAATTACCCAACCTAAATGGACAACTTATTGAAACACCGCCTTTATTTTATTTCCAACGAGAAGGATTGGATTATATTCATCCATGGCATCGGAGGAAACTCCCGAACGTTTAGCTTGCAGTTGAAGGCTTTCAAAAACCATTTTAACATTTTAATGCCTGATCTAAGAGGTCATGGGTTATCCAAAAATATGCCCGGACCCGAATCCGGAAAATACTCACTTGATTTTGTCTCAAAGGATATACTTCGGTTGATGGATTACCACAAAATAGAGAAAGCTAATTTTATTGGGTGTTCTTTCGGAGCTTCCTTGATACGAATTTTAGAGTTTGAAAATCCGCATCGATTTAAATCGATCATTTTGACCGGTGCAGTGTTGAAAATTAAAACCAGTTTTTATCTGCTTCTTAAACTGGGCAGATATCTCTCCCCTTATGTTAACAACCACTTCCTTTATATATTAGTCGCCTATTTTATTATGCCTTACCGGAATCATCGGAAGTCAAGGCAGTTGTTTATCAAGACCTCCAAAGATATTTCAAGACGGGAATATGCCCTGTGGCTGGCTATACTTGAAGAGGTTAAACTCCGCATGGATGGGCTTTTCAATGTTCCTTTTTTATCCGATTCTGTTTTACTGATCTCTGGGAATGAGGATCATGCGTTTCTTGCAGATTGTATCTGTTATTGCTCAGCCAATCAATTTGTTAAAATCGAGGTTTTGAAGAATTGCGGGCACCTGAGCAGCATTGAAAAATATGAAGAGTTCAATAATATCGCATTAAACTTCCTTCAAAAAGAGGAGAACAAAAATGCTGAGAAATAATTACGGAACATTAATTGTTCTTTTTCTGATCTTTATTTCGGGTGGCGTGAATTCCCAGGAAAGGTTAACCGATCCGTTTGGTCAGTTGAATTATGAAAATCTTGACAAATGGTATTCCCTTCCTGTTAAAGAATCCTTTATTATCGGAGGGGAAACTACAGGGTTATTTCAGATTGGTGAAGAAAGTGGTTCCGGTCTGAAATCAGCAACTTCACTGGTTTTATCTCCATGGGCAACCTCGAATCTGCATGCCAAACTTGGGATAGATATTGCAAGTGCCTGTGTCTTTCCTGAAAAAAGGGACAGTGGGTTTTGTTGTCGGATGGAAACCCGGATTAGGGGGATTCATGCTTTAGGATTCGCAATGGATGTGTTGGTTACGGGTGCGATCTTTCTTGGGGAATTGATTGAACCGGTCAGAAGTATTAAGTCACCAATAAAGAAGATGAACCATGGAATCCCCTTTACAAAGCTTCCCAAGGCTGTCAGATTCGATTATAAATGTTCGCCGGGAGAAAACCGGATAAATTCAGATAAGCACGGAATTCCAGTTGTTGGTAAAGATATGGCCGAGTTCTGTTGTATTCTCCAAAAGAGATGGGAGGAGGCCGACGGTAATGTATTTGCAACACGGATAGGGGGAATACGGACATTTTTCAACGATACCCATAATCAATGGATCAACGGAGCAATCTTTCCTGTTCTGTATGGTGACATTAGCAGGGAGTCATTTTATGATCCTCAAAAGATGGGACTTATCCCCTTTGTCGGACCAATGTATGTAAAAAACTCAAAAGGTTCGATGGTTCAGCTGGTTGAAAAAAACTGGGGAAGTGGTGATTTGACTCCCACTAATCTGGTTATGTACTTTAATTCGAGTTATCAGGGGATTGATTTTATCGGATCTCCGGAATCCAAATTCTGGGTGGATAATATATCGCTCATTTACTAAGCCCGGCAATAAATTAATCCTTGAAAATCTTAAGTGGAACCGGAAAATAAATTCCTATTCCTATATTTGCGACGACTTCAGCTTTTCATAATTCCATTTTAATTCAGATAACCGGCCAATGCATTATCATTATAAAATCAACGTTAGACTCTCCTTGCTTCTGGGATTCATATGTCTCCTTTTTTTTGCCTGTAAACAATCTCCACCAGAACGATTAACTGAATATGTCAATCCCTTTATAGGAACAGATGAGGACGGACACACTTTTCCGGGCGCTTTGGTCCCGTTTGGAATGGTGCAGCTAAGTCCCGACAACGGCGACCGGGGCTATAACTGGTGCAGTGGCTACCACTACAGCAGTAAAAATATAGGAGGCTTTAGTCATACTCACTACAGCGGAACCGGTGCCGAAGATCTGTGCGATATTTCGGTGTTCCCACTTGTCAATCAGGAAGCCTCCCCCAAAGCAGTAAGAAGTGAATTCTCACATCTGGATGAACTCGCGAAGCCCGGTTACTATTCGGTACTGCTAAAAACTTTTGATATCAGGGCCGAGCTTACTGCTACTCTCCATTGCGGTTTGCACCGATATACTTTCCCCGAAAGTAAAAGTACGTCGATTAAACTTGATCTGGGAGTTGGTAACGGAATAGAAGCTCGGGTTGGACATAATGGAGATTTGCCCCTGGAGTGCTATTTCAAAAAAATAAACAGCAATACTTTCGTAGGATTCCGTCGTTCGATTGGGTTTGTGGGCGAAAGGTGCGTCTATTTTGCTGCTCAGACCAGCAAGCCGGTTGAGGATGTGACGATTTTTGCCGACAGTGTCAGGGTTAATTCCAAAGAACAGGCAAGAGCTGTGAGGCTGGTCACCTCCCTGTCATTCCCGGCTACAAAGAAAGGGGAACAATTGCTGGTTAAAGTAGCTATTAGCTCTGCAAATGTTGAAGGTGCATTGGCCGGTCTGGAAGAGATCAAGGACTGGGACTTTGAATCGGTCAGAAAGAGCGCTTCAGATGCCTGGGAGGGTGAATTAGGCAAGATCAGGGTAACCTCAGATGACCGGTCTTTCAAGGAGACTTTTTATACAGCTGCTTATCACTGCTACTTTGCCCCTTTTCGGTTTGACGATGCATTGGGGAACTATACCGGGGCCGATAAAAAAATATACAATGAAAAAAATATCTACACGCTAAGCTCATTGTGGGATACTTATCGTGCGGCAGCACCGTTGTTTACCTTAACACAGACTGAGCGGCAACCAGCTATAATTCAAACATTTCTGGAGTTCTATAAACAGCATGGGCTTCTCCCTTCCTGGGAACTCTATTTCAATGAGGCCAATGTGATGCCTGGTTATCATGCCGTTCCGATTATAGCGGATGCCATGCTTAAGGGAATTCATGGCTTTGATTATGATTTGGCTTTTGAAGCAATGAAGGCTACGGCCAACGAGGATATCCGCGAATCGGACTTTTATCGTCAGTATGGCTATGTTCCGGATGATCTTGATCCGCGTCAGCGAGGCGTCACGAAAACTGTAGAGTATGCTTTCGATGACTGGTGCATCGCACAGGTGGCCAAAATCCGGAACAATTCAGCCGACCATGACCAATTTATGAAAAGGAGTGGCTACTGGAATAATCTGTTTGATAAAACGAGTGGCTTTGTGAGAGCCAAAAACTCGAAAGGAGAGTGGATGCTCCCCTTTGATCCCAAAGAGTCGATAGGGTTTCAGGAGGGTAACGCATGGATCTATACCTGGTATGTTCCGCAGGATCCCTATGGACTAATAAAGGCAATGGGAGGTGCCGGGAGATTTGGCCAGAAACTTGACTCACTTTATGATGCGACCGACGGAAAAAAAAGTGAATTAAAGAATAACGGGTATTACGGATTGTCTGAATTTTCGAATGAACCAAGCCATCATGTCCCATATCTCTACAGCTACATAGGAAAGCCATGGAAAACCGCTGATAAGGTGAATCATATCCTGAAGAATTTTTATAGTAATCAGCCAAACGGATTATGCGGAAATGACGATTGCGGACAAATGAGTGCCTGGTATATCCTAAGTTCAATCGGTTTTTATCCGGTGAACCCGGCAAACGGCGAATATGTTTTGGGATCTCCCCTTTCCGATCGGTCAATCCTTACCCTGGGAAATGGAAAGCAATTTATCGTTAAGGCAGAAAATCTAAGTTCCAAAAATATTTACATCCAAAAGGCATCGCTGAACGGAACTCCTTATTCCCAATCGTTTATCACCCATTCAGACCTGATCAGAGGCGGGGAACTGGTGTTGTCGATGGGTGGTCAACCCTCCGAAACATGGGGAACCAGACCGGAGGATTTGCCGGGGAGGGAAGGAAATGAAAAATGAAAAATGAAAAAATGAAGAAATTTTTATTGATCAGTATACTAGGTTTAACAACCATTTGCAAAGCACAGGTCGTCCCTTTTTATTCTGCGGCTAACGATAAATATGGGTATAAAAATGAGAAAGGAGAAGTGGTCATCGCTCCGAAATACGACCTCGCATATACCCTTGATGAGGGGATGGCCGCCGTTAGATTTAATGGAAAGTATGGATTCGTCGATAAAAACGGCAAAGAAATAGTCTCTCCCAAATATGAAAACACATGGAAATTTATTGGGGGTTTTGCGGCTGTTAAGTCAGGTGGTAAATATGGTTTTATTAACCTAAAGGGAAAGGAAGTAATCCCTCCCATCTATGAAGAGGGTTATAATTATCATGGGGCATGCTGTTACAAAGGTTTGGCACATGTAAAACTTAACGGCAGGTGGAAGGTCATTAAAATAGCTCCAGGTCAATAAATTAAGCTCTATTGGCAAACAACTTTTTATGTTGAGGTTTGTTTATAGTCATAGTTAATTAATTTAAAACTTTTGAGTATGAAAAAAAACATTGGAACGGTTGACAAAACAATCCGGATTTTTGTTGCTGCAATTTTGGCATTACTCTATTTTACTAAGGTAATCGAAGGCACTCTTGGTATTGTTTTATTGGTTTTCGCAGTTGTATTTGTAGTGACAAGCTTTATCAGTTTTTGTCCTCTTTATCCCCTTATCGGCTTAAATACCCGGAAAAAGTAAAAAACAATTGCCACGATATTTTTATCGTGGCAATTATTTTAAAATCATGAAATACGCAACCTATCCCCTGGTTTCTATATTCACTATTTTTTCAAGCAAGACTACATTTTCAACATGATGGGTATGCGGAAACATATCCACAGGCTGAACCTTTGTGACCTCATAGCAGTGGCTGAGTAAACTGATATCGCGGGCCTGTGTTGCCGGATTACAACTTACATAGACAATCCTTTCGGGAGCTGCAAATAATAGGGCACTAATCACCTCTTCGTGCATACCCGCCCTTGGTGGGTCGGTAATGATCACGTCGGGGTGTCCATGTTTTGAAATAAAATCGGTAGTCAGAATCTCTTTCATGTCGCCCGCAAAAAAGTCCGTGTTGGTAATCCGGTTGTTTAATGCATTGGTCCTGGCATCGGTAATTGCTTCAGGAACATATTCAATTCCAATTACTTTAGCAGCTTTTGAGGCCACAAAGCAGGCTATAGTACCTGTTCCCGTATAGAGGTCATATACAACTTCGTTCCCCGTGAGGCCGGCGAAGTCACGCGTTACCTTGTATAACTCGTAAGCCTGAAGCGAATTGGTTTGATAGAAAGATTTTGGTCCGATAATAAATTTAAGCCCCTCCATCTCCTCAATAATATGGTCGCGCCCTTTGAAAATAAGAACCTCCTGATCGGTAATCGTATCGTTCCCCTTCTGGTTGATCACATAAAGGAGGGAGGTGATTTCTGGAAATTTGTCCGAAATAAAATTCAGTAGCGCCTCTCTTTTCTCAATATCTTCAGAGAAAAAATTGACAATCACCATGAGTTCTCCAATACTGGTGGTGCGGATAATCAGGTTACGCAACAATCCCTCCTTGTTTCGCAGGTCATAGAAAGGGAGGTTATTGCTGATGGCGTATTCCCTGACCGCGTTTCTGATAGCATTCGAAGGTTCGGGTTGAAGCCAGCATTTGGTCACATTTAATACCTTATCAAACATCCCCTGCACATGAAATCCAAGAACGTCCATATCTCCGAATTCATTTCCCGACCGAATCTCATCGTTGGTTAACCAGCGACGATTCGAAAAAGTAAACTCAAGCTTATTGCGGTAAAAGGTCGAATTTGCAGAACCTTTGATCGGCATGATTTCAGGAACATTTACTTTCCCAATCCTCTTAAGCTGGTCAGAGACTTGTTTCTGTTTGTAATACAATTGCTTATCGTAGGTGAGATATTGCCATTTACAACCTCCGCACACCTCAAAATGGTCGCAAAAGGGGGGGATCCGGTCCGGCGAGTCGGTCACTATCTTTACTAACCTTGCTTCCTGGTATTTCTCCCTTTTTTTGGTAACCTGAAGATCAACAATGTCACCTGGAATAACACCA
Organism: uncultured Bacteroidia bacterium; assembly: GCA_903904515.1. Lineage (GTDB taxonomy): Bacteria > Bacteroidota > Bacteroidia > Bacteroidales > Prolixibacteraceae > JAAFHB01. The sequence goes on along the minus strand of CAIVCR010000122.1, from coordinate 11,756 downwards.
GTGGTGAACACCACAACTCCGTTAACCCTGGCAATGGCTTTCCCTTCAGCTCCAATATCGATGATCTCTACCCCTTCATATAGTGGTAATGGTTTATTTCCTCTGGACAAAATGTTGCTTTTAAAATTTTCGCAAAGATATAAATTGAAATAAGAGAAATAAGTTGAAATAAAGGAATTAGATTGAAATAAAGGAAATAGGTTGAAATAGAAGAACTATAAGGAACTGCAGAATCTTGTTCCGGGCTTTGAATCCCCGTTTTTTATTCCGAAGCGATGCTCCCAAAAATAATTCCCCTTCGCCCTGCAAATTTTGGTATCTTTGTGCCCAATTTCAAACTCCTTTTGGTATTCAACCTTTCGGTGATGTCTGACAGGTGATCAAAATGAGTATTTATCCTTGTATGTGTTTGTGAATCATGAGTGTTTCAGTTGAAGAATTATACGTTGAATTTGGCGGATTTGAGCTTTTTAAGCATGTGAATTTTATTGTGAATCCGCGTGATCGTATTGGCCTGGCGGGTAGAAATGGCGCCGGAAAATCCACCTTGCTGAAAATCCTTGCCGGAATGCAAACTCCAACATCGGGCAGGGTAGTGATTCCGCGCGATATTAAAGTAGGATACCTGCCACAGCACATGGAGCTATCGGATTCCAGGACCGTAATGGAAGAAGCAGTAACTGCATTTGCCGAAATTCTCGAACTCGAAAAACGGATTGAATTTCTGAATACGGAACTAAGCGTGCGTGAGGATTATGAATCCATTGAATATCATAAGATTATAGATGAGATGCATGAGGCCAACGAACGTTTTCAACTGATGGGGGGAACCAATTTTCATGTAGATATAGAGCAGACTATGATGGGACTTGGGTTCGAGAGAACTGACTTTGACCGGCAAACATCCGAGTTTTCAGGTGGCTGGCGAATGAGAATTGAACTTGCGAAAATATTACTTAAGAAGCCCAATGTTTTCTTACTCGATGAGCCCACGAATCACCTTGATATTGAGTCTATTGAATGGCTTGAGAGCTTTTTAAAGGATTATGCCGGAGCGGTGGTTCTGGTATCACATGACAGGGCTTTTCTTGATAATGTTACCAATCGAACGGTAGAGATCAGCCTTGGAAAGATATACGATTACAAAGTTAATTACACCAAATATCTGGAGCTGCGCATCGAGAGGCGCGAACAGCAAATGGCTGCTTTCCGTAATCAGCAGAAGATGATTGCCGATACCGAAGATTTTATTTCACGGTTCAGGTACAAAGCGACAAAATCGGTACAGGTTCAGTCGCGGATTAAACAATTGGATAAAGTTGACAGGATTGAGATCGACGAAGAGGATACCCGATCCTTAAATATAAAATTTCCACCTTCTCCACGATCGGGAACTGTTGTTTTTGAGGGGATTGAAGTGAGTAAACGATACGGGGATTTATTGGTTCTCGACAAGGTGGATCTTAAGCTTGAACGGGGAAACCGTATTGCCTTTGTTGGGAAAAATGGCGAGGGAAAGAGTACAATGGCCCGTATAATTATGCAGGAGCTGGAATGTACCGGAGAGCACAAGCTTGGACACAATGTTAAGGTTGGTTATTTTTCCCAGAATCAGGCTTCTGAACTTGATGAGGAGCTTACAGCCTTCGACACAATCGATAAAATTGCAGTGGGGGATATTCGGACCAGGATCAGAGATATTCTGGGTGCATTTATGTTCTCCGGACAGGATGCCGATAAAAAGGTAAAAGTTCTCTCAGGGGGTGAACGTGCGCGTCTGGCAATGATTCGCCTGCTGCTCGAACCCGTTAATTTTCTGGTTCTCGATGAGCCGACAAACCACCTTGACATCCATTCAAAAGGGTTATTGAAACAGGCATTGATTAATTATGACGGCACCTTGCTTGTCGTTTCCCATGACCGTGAATTTATGGATGGGTTGGTGGATGTCGTATATGAATTCAAACATAAAAAAATCAGGCAACATCTGGGTGGAGTCTACGAATTTTTGCAGAAACGCAAAATGGAATCGTTACGGGAACTGGAGCTTGCTTTGCCTGAGAAGAAAATAAAAAAAGAGGTTGTCAAAGAGGTTGTTGCTGTTAGTTTTGATGAGAAAAAAGAGATCAACCGGATGATTAACCGCATTGAAAAGCAAATCAGTGAAGCTGAGTGGCAGATCTCCAAATTAGAGGAGGAGATTGCAAAAATGGATAAAATGCTTGCCGACCCTTCAACAATGGATGACAGCTCGCTCTTTAACCGCTATGGCGCCGCTAAAAAGCAGGTGGAGAATGCAATGAAAGAATGGGAACAGCTGAATGAAGAGCTAAAGGAGTGGGAGAGCAAGCGGAACTGGTGAAGGTAAACTTCAGAGGGAGAGATTAAAATAATGTGCTAATATGCCAATTTGCTAATTTGCCAATTTATTTCACTTATTTCTATTTATTTCAACCAATTTCCCCGGTTATTTCAGACCTTAATTAAGGGAAGCAACAACTTATGAATATTTGAAATTAATTATTAAAAAAGTATGGAAAAGACAGATTATATTTTCGGAATGCGGACCATTATCGAAGCGATCAATTCGGGTAAGGAGATTGAAAAAATCCTCATAAAGAAAGGTTTGCAGGGAGAACTGTATCATGAATTAATGGACCTTGTGCATCAGATGCAGATTCCGATTCAGTTGGTTCCCATTGAGAAGATCGACCGCGTTACGCGTAAAAACCATCAGGGAATTCTTGCGTTTATCTCACCGATTATCTACCAGAATATTGAAGAGATCATTCCGCGCCTTTATGAAGAGGGGAAAACCGCATTAATCCTGATTCTGGATGAATTAACTGATGTACGTAATTTTGGAGCTATTGCACGATCAGCAGAAGTTGCCGGTGTTCATGCCATAATAATTCCGGAAAAGGGATCAGCTCAGATTAATGCCGATGCGATCAAGACCTCTGCAGGAGCACTCCATCTTATTCCCGTTTGCCGGACAAAAAGTCTTGCAGGTGTTGTTAAGTATTTGAAAAATAGCGGATTGAAAATAATCTCAGCAACAGATAAAGGGGAGAAATTCTATTATGATATCGATATGAAAGATCCGGTTGCCATCATCCTTGGCTCCGAAGATTTGGGCATCGAAGCGGGATTACTTAAAATTTCAGACGAGTGGGCCAAGATCCCACAGCATGGTCAGATTCAGTCGTTGAATGTTTCTGTTGCCGCGGGTATAATTGTTTTTGATGCTCTTCGCCAACGCTCGATAAGCGGGTTATGAGAAAATAGGAACCTCGCGTTTGAAGGTCTCTTCCAGTGAAATAAATGTTTCAGTAGACGATACCCCCGGAATTTGCTGAATTTTTTCGCTGAGAATCTCTTTCAGGTGTTCGTTGTCGCGTGCATAGACCTTGATAAAAATTGCATACTCGCCTGTTGTATAGTGACATTCAACTATTTCATTGATTGCATGAAGCAACGCAGCAACTTCGTGAAAAAGCCCCCCTTTTTCAAGGAAGATTCCAACATAGGTACAGGTCCGGTAATCAACTTTTTTCGGATCAATGTAATACCCCGAGCCAGTAATTACCCCCATTTCTATCATTCTGTTTACCCTTTGGTGAACAGCGGCTCTTGAAATGCCACAATCGGATGCTACATCTTTAAAGGGTATGCGGGCATTTTTGGTAATGATATCAAGTATGCTGAGATCGGTATCGTCAAGTTGATTTCGAAGTGTCATGGGCTAATCTAATTTCTTCAAATATATTTATTTTTAATCGAAAACTCCGCCAAATTTATTTCTGGAGACCTTTTCCCAAACGATATCCGAATCAGATAACGGAGGGCGTTCTGCAGCTTTGTATCCGATTCCAACTATTGAGAGAACCTCCAATCTGTCGGGAATATTAAACAGATCGTGGATATATTCATTTGACGTGATGTCGTCGTTGTAGTAACGGCGATTGATCTGCACCCAGCAAGAACCCAATCCGAGGGCCTCCGCTTCCAGTTGAATGAAAATTGAGGCGATAGAGCAATCTTCAACCCAAACATCACTTAATGTCTTGTCTCCTGCAATGATAATTGCCAACGGAGAATGCTTAAGCAATGTGGCGCCATGGGGCTTCGAAATCGAAAGCTTCTCCAATAAGACCGGATCATTCACCAGGATAAATTCACACGGACGAAGCCCTCTTGACGACGGGGCAAGAAGTGCTGCAGTGAGTATTTTTTTTATCTTCTCATCTTCGATTGGTTGATCCGAAAATTTACGGGTACTTCGGCGGTTATAAAAGATATCAAGCATATTTCGATCAGGTTTAGTGCAAATCTACGAACCTTCCGGCACATAAATAAAAAAAACCATCCTTAATTTTAGAATGGTTTTTTTATATCGGAATGTTGTGGGCTTATTGCAGCAATTGCTTGTAGTTATCATTAATTAAATCAGGCATATAGCTTGCGATAAGATTTAGTGCCGTTTCGTTTGAAATTGTATTGTCACTTATCACTTTTTGCTGCTCCAAGGCAACTGTGTTCATTATTTGATTGAGTATCTTGACCGGAACCTGAGCTTTACCCGGTCTGATCATCCTGGCTCCAAAGCCATTCTTATTCAAAACATAGGCTACCTCAAAGAATTTACTCCTTACCGTAAATTCTTTCTCTCCATTGTTTTCTACCAACGTAATTTTAAAACCATTTTCTGAGGCAGAATATTTTAGATTCCATCCGGAAGAATTTAAGGTGTTGTCTGTGGTAATCGAAAAGGTCTCATTAGAAGCGGTGGAAACATTTCCTAAAACACTTCCATAACCCATCAACATTAATAATACAAAAACTACACTCACTCTTCCTAAAATACGATTTACTGTTTTCATTTCTACTGGTATTATTAGTTAACTTTCAATTTGTAATAACAATACAAAGAAACGAGTTTTCAAGGTTCGTTAAACGGGAAAAGGCAGGTGTGATGGATCCGTAACTAATTTTATAAAATATGTTTAAACCACTTTAAAATAAAGGGTTTAATTAAATTGCCTGTTCGGTGGAATCCGGGCTTAATAGTATAGAAATGCAAATAAAATAGAAGTTTAACTTTCAAATTGAAAGTTGTATGTTTTATAACATATTTAACGGTGATTCGTCTTAAATATATATAAATCAATAATATGCATAATGTTAATAAATTCTTAAGTCTTAAATTAGCACTTTTTAAGTGATAATTATGTTACGTATTGTGGAGATAGGATATAATTGTAAGTGAAAGGGGAATACGAGTCGATTTCTGAAATAAAAAGACCGAAATAGTCTGAGATATTCCGGTCCTGATCGTTTTAAGGATGGTTAACTGATTCTGTTTTGAACTACCGTTTAACTGTTTTGACAAAAAGCTGATCAAAAAACCACAGGGCCAGAATAGCGAGGGCACCGATCGCTACAGCCGGGGAGATATTATTTAACTTTGTAAAAAGCTGATTGATTGGCAGTAGAAACTGTGATAAGTCTATTCCGTAGAGTGCTCCTGTTTGATTTGCAGGTTCGATTCCGGAGGGTAACGAAGAGTGTAGCAGAAACAACACACTGGTAAGCATTAAGGTAATAAGCGCAAGCGTCCACCACCCTCTTTTGCTGATAATCGGTTGGTACTTTACAGGATTCAGACTCCATTCCGACATCACCCGTTGCATCACCTTGACGCTAAAGTCGGGTGACGGATTTTCAGGAGGTAACTCCTTAAACCACTCTCTCATGATATCTTTCTGTGTCATAATATGGAAATTATTTCATCTTTTAAAATAAATTGGAGCTCCTGAAGAAGCCTCTTTCGGCTTCGATGAATTTTAACCTTCACGTTCGATACTGTAAGACCAGTAATGACGCTTATTTCATCCATCGAAAAATCATCGTAATAATACATTTTAAGTAGCGCCCTCTCTTCCGGATCAAGTCTTTCCAATCCTTTCTCAAGGTATTTCTGCCGGTCTGCCCTGGTTAGTTGTTCCAGTGCATTTTCAGTTATCTGGATCTCAGCATCAGAAATTTTCACCCCTTCAATAGTTACCTCGTTGTTCTTTCGTGTACGAAGCCTTGAAATGGATGTATTATATACGATGCGAAAAAACCAGGTCTTAAAGGTTGAACCGTTTTGAAAAGAACTCAGCGAATTGTAGGCTTTAATAAATGCATCCTGGGCTGCCTCTTCCGCATCTTCACGCTGATTAAGCAGCTTCATCGACAAGGAGAATGCCAGATGGTTATATTTTTCCACAAGTTGTGAAAACGAGCCTGAATCTCCTTTCAGAATCTCCCGAATATAGTATTCATCTGTTTTTTTCTCCATTTGCCAATTAGACGTCACACGTCCGGTTACGGTTACAAAACAAAAGCCCTTAAAATTACGACAAAGAGCGATTAATTAAAAGTAAGTTGGCAATTTTTTTTTATGAATTTGTAACCGCGCAGAAACTCTTTGCGTCAAATGGGCAAATGTTAACCCTTTTAAAACAAATAGTATGGAACCTTTTTTAGTCGGGATATTAGTTCCCATTGGAAGTTTTGCCATGGTTTTCGGAATTGTTTATCTGGTTGTTACCTCACGCAACCGAGAACGAATGGCATTGATTGAGCGTGGCGCCGATCCTGCACTCTTCGAATCAAAGAAGAAACCCGGAGGCGGCGTTATGAAAGCAGGATTGTTTTTATTTGGAATCGGGTTTGGTATCGTCGTGGCTTATTTTCTCGCTTCCGCAGGAATGGATGATGGTGCTGCCTATCCTGCCATGATTTTTGTATTTGGCGGACTTGCTTTGATTGTTGCCAATCTTTGGCAGCGTAAACTTGACAAGGAGGATGAAATAAAACAATAAGTTGAAATTTCATCTCTAAAAAAGCCTGGAAACAGGCTTTTTTAGTTGGTATTTTCCAGAATTACCGCTCTGATTGCCCGCTGACAAACCGGACAGAAATCATGTGTTATATTCGATTTCATCCTGCAATCATCCATTGGGCTGAAAATCCCTTTGGCGCTGTATCCTCCCCCTTCAAAAACTCCAATACGCGAACCATATTTAGCTTCACGTGGCGTAGGAACCGGAGTTGCAGAATCAATCAGATTCTTCCATTTTGAATCAAAATTGACCAATGTGGTGAGGTTCGGTTCCCAGGGCTCAACCTTAAGATTATAATAATCGTCAAAGGCCACCTCTGAGGTATAATATTCGTCTCCCAATCCCCCGAAACCATGCCCGAATTCATGCACAAAAACATTTGAAGAGAGGTTGTGATCCGAAGTGCATACATTTATGAAGTTGTAAAATCCCCCTCCGCCATAGCGCGACGAGTTTACTAAAACGATCAGCTGATCGTAGGGCACACCGGCAGCCATATCGCTTACTGTTTTTAGATCAGAAATTGTAAGGTATCTCGAAATGTCAAAGGTGTAAAATGTGCTGTTAAATACGGTATTGCGATAGATATTCTCCCCGGGAATATCGGTGCCTGATTCAAAAGAGGGCGTTTTGAGCGCATATACATTGAAATAATCCTTGAGCTGTAAAAACGGTTCTACGGCAAACAGTGAGTCAGTCAACCTCCTGGCATCATTCACAAATTTTTCCATTTCAACTGAGGTATACCCTTCGGCGAGAATTGCAATATCAATTTTATGAGACGGATCGCCCGAATAGAAAATCTTCTCCATCCCAATATTATTTGAGTTCTCCCGGATAATAAAGTAGCTGTCAGGATTGATTATTTGGGAGTAGATCACACTGAATTGTCCGGAGTTATCTCTTTTCTCAATTTTAAGGATGCAGTTTTTTTTGGGAAAAGGGAACCGAATAACCTGAGAAAAAGCTTTACTGATCTTTTTCGCCTCAGGGGTCGACTGCCACTCCTGAAAAACAGGGGAAAACCCTTTTGAAAAAATAAGCTCCCCACTCTGCTGATCGCAGACCTGGAAACGATAGGTTCCCAGATTAAGCTTTTCAATTAATAAGTTGTGAGATCCTCCCCATTGTTTCTCCTGTTTTATCTCACCAGGGAAAACAGCTGCAGAGATGCGGTTTCCCGAAAGCAGGTAATCAAAACGCAAAACTTCATTGGTGAAATAACGTTCAAAAGCAGGAGATCCTAAAACTGAGAAAGGGGCGATAAGCAGAATAATCCGGAATAAAAATTTCTTCATAATAAGCATCTTTCGTTACCTTTGTAACGCGGTTCAAAATTAACGATTTTTGACCAATAATATTTCCAACTATGTCTGTATTGTACGAATATATCAAAGAGTTCCTGCTCGATAATGGTTTAATAAACCGGATGGCAATTCATGGAGCGGCAGTAATCACTTTCCTGATCATTTTGGTGGCGACCCAGGTCTTGTTTTTAATCATCAGAGAGATATTTGTTAAAATCATGGGGCGTATCGTGTTGCGCACCAAGGGAGTTTGGGATGATACCCTTTTTGATCACCGGGTTTTTCATGTTTTAATCCATATTGTTCCGGCGCTTATCCTTTATAGCACGTCGGGATTTGCAGGGGATGATCTCTCGTGGTTCCCGGCTGTGGTGAAGGGATTGGCACATCTTTATCTGGCGATTACTGTAATGATTGCCTTTTTGCGGTTCTTAGATGCAGTACAGGATATCTACAATACCTATCCTTACTCCAAGGATCGCCCTATAAAAGGGTATATTCAGCTGATGAAAATCATGGTCTACTTTTTTGGCTCCATCTTAATCGTCGCTATTCTTGTGGATAAAAATCCGGCCAGTCTTTTTGCCGGATTGGGAGCTCTTGCAGCTGTCTTGATGCTGGTTTTTCGCGATGCTATTCTGGGCTTTGTTGCCAGTATTCAATTGGCTGCCAATAATATGATTAAACCCGGCGACTGGATTACCGTACCGAAATTTAATGTTGACGGAACTGTTCACGACATCTCCCTTACAACGGTCAAAATACAAAACTGGGATAAGACAATTACAACGATTCCTACCTATTCTCTTGTTTCAGAGTCTGTTATTAATTGGGTCGGAATGCTTGAGTCGGGGGGACGAAGGATCCAGCGGAGCGTGAATATTGATATTACCAGTATCCGGATATGCGATCAGCAAATGCTTGAACGAATTTATAAATTGCCAAAGTACGCTGAATTTCTTGGTGCGGATTCATCAAATCCCGATGATTACGTCGATGATGTAAATGTAGGGGCATTGAGAATGAGTCTTTTTGATACCCCGACCAATATCTCCATGTTCAAAAGGTATCTTGAAGGATACATCAGCGTTCATCCTGGAATCCATGAACATATGACCAGAATTGTAAGGTTTCTTCAATCCTCAGAAAAAGGTCTTCCAATTGAGGTGGTTGTTTTTAGTAAGGCACAACAGACAATGTTATTCGAAGCGCTTCAGAGCGAGCTCTTCGATCATATTTTTGCGCTCCTGCCTGAATTTGGTCTTCGTGCATTTCAGAATCCATCGGGTGGCTATTTGCCTGATCCAATAATTAATTCCAATGGCGTTTAGCGGAAGTTGTGACTTGTTGTCTGGCTCATTCTGAGTTAATTCCCGGCTTATTTTTCGAAGGTGATTATCCAATTTGTTTATTTTTTTACGACAAAAGTTCGAAAAGTGAAAATAATTAGCGATTTTTGTATCAAATTGAAAGCACCGTGAAGAAGAATAATATTGAATTAGAAGAAGATTTCAAGGAGCAAAGTGTTCATATTGATGATCTTGACCGGAAAATTCTAAGGTTGATTACGGCCAATGCCAGAATACCTTTTCTGGAAGTCGCCAGGGAGTGCGGGGTTTCCGGAGCGGCAATACATCAGCGGGTTCAGCGCCTGGTAGCTGTAGGAGTTATCGTCGGCTCAGAATTTATTGTTAGCCCGCAGAAGCTCGGATATAACACGACCGCCTACATGGGAATCTACCTTGAAAAGGTCACTTACGATAAAAAAGTCTTAAAGCAGCTGCGCGAAATTTCTGAAGTAGTTGAATGTCATCATACTACTGGTCAGTATGCTATTTTTATCAAGATACAGACCAAAACCAATAAACACCTGATGAAGATTATTGACACCGATCTTCAGGCTATTGATGGAATAGCCAGAACAGAAACGTTTATCTCACTGGAAGAAGATTTTAAACGACAGATTCCGATCAGGTAGAAATTTTGAGTTAAAGATATAAGGAACGACAAAGCCTCCCTGGATGAGGAGGCTTTGTCGTTCTTTTGGTTACTGTCAGAATGGAAGATCGTCCTTGTCGTCAGGATCTCCTCCCATTGGGGGAATATCAGACTGTGAAAACTGCGGGGGAGTATTCCCTGAACCGCCACCTGGCTGAACCAGGTCGACCCTGAAGGCGTTGATATTACTGAACCATTTTTCGTTGTATTCGCGTGATTCAATACTGAATGACACTTCTACCTCCATGTTGGGTTTGATCTTGTCAAATGTTCCGTTTTTATCGTTGAACAGCGTGAAACAAATCTTTTTGGGATATTGCTCTTCGGCAGTTTCAATCACAAAATCTTGTTTTTTCCATTCACCACGTGCGCTGGTCCCTTTTATTTCGGGGAGAATCTGCAACACTCTTCCTGTTGTCTTAAAGCTCATATGCGTTTAAATTTAAGTTACTTATAAAAAAAGGATCCGGAATTACTAATCCCGGATCCTTCAGACGGGGTTACACCCCAAAGGTAATTTAAAAAATTAAATTATTTTTTGATTTCAAGAAGTTCTACTTCAAAAACAAGTACTGAATTTGGTTTGATTTCAGCTCCTGCACCACGTTCGCCATAAGCAAGGGCAGCAGGGATAACCAATTTCCATTTTGAACCTACAGGCATCAGCTGAAGCGCTTCTGTCCATCCTGGAATTACCTGATTAACAGGGAATGTAGCGGGTTTTCCACGGGTTACTGAACTGTCAAACACCTTGCCTTCAACTGTTGTGCCATGATAATGAACAACAACGGTATCGGTGGCTGCTGGTTTTGGACCGTTACCCTCTTTAATAATTTCATACTGAAGTCCGCTGGCGGTAGTTTTAACTCCTGCTTTTTTACCGTTTTCATCAAGGAATTTTTTACCGATTTCAGAAGCCTTGCCTGCTTCAACCTGCTGAGCTTTCATGAAATAGCTTTGTGTTACTGCCGTAACTTTGCTGGCTGCAATCTGAGAAGAATCACCATTCAATGCACTGGTGAATGCAGCAAGAATAATTTTTTGGTCAAGATTCTTTCCTCCCGGAGCAGTAGGGAGATTTTTCTTGATGTTGTTACCGATATCAATTCCAATTGCATAGGCTGCTGAATCGGCAAGGGTTTTAAGCGATACTTTTGAACTTTTAAAGTTGTTGCATGAACCTAAAAAGAAAGTACCCGCAACTAAGGTAACAATGAGAGATTTAATTTTCATAACCGTTTTCTTATAAATTTTAATTGTTTATTCTAAAAGGTGCGAAGATAGAAATTAAATTAGGATTTCTGTAATGGATTATTTGTTTAAATAGTTTTAAAAACCAGAATTTAAACGGGGCTGCTTCAACCGGTAATTGTCTCCATGCAAAATGAATCATAATTCTTATTGTTTTGACAGACAATTCAATTGATAATTTCATCAGGGGATCTGAATTTTAGTTCCCCTTAACATCTCCCGCTTACCCGGAGGTCCAGGAATCCGCTCTGCCGCAAATCCAACCTCGGTAAGGGACCGCCTGACAGCTCCTTTGGCACAGTAGGTT
>CAIVCR010000121.1 GCA_903904515.1 uncultured Bacteroidia bacterium | reverse complement strand
AAGCGTGCGCTACTTCAATCATTGTGGCGCATAACCACCCGTCAGGTAATCTGGAAGTTAGTTCAGCAGACCGAAAGATTACCCAGAATCTTAAAGAAGCCGGCCTTATCCTTGAAATTCCCCTGCTTGATCACCTGATTCTCTCCTCTGAAGGCTATTATTCGATGGCTGATGAAGGCATTCTTTAAATAATAATTTACCAACCGGCGTGCCAGATGCCAAAATAAGTCCTCCGGGCGGGAGGCAATAAAATTATGGATTTAAACGATTGGAAAATCATTGCAAGTTACACCCGGATGGTAGCTATTGCCGACGGAATTCAGGTGCCCATTAGCCTGGATATTCTCAGTGAAGCCGGCATCAAATTCCCGGTTTTTATGACACGTGGAGTTTATGACAAATATGTTCTGGTCCCCTTTGACATGCCTCATCAGAATGAGGAAGGTCGGCTGTGGGATATCCTCTATATGTTTTCACTCTCAGCGCGAAGATGCTCTGGCGCTGACTTGAAGTTTGGATTCTGCTGCCAGCTTCCCGATAAAGGTGATTGGACCAAATATGAGAGAGTGTGCGAAGGGAACAGGCTGCTCCGTGAAGTTACTCTTAGAGCTGTGATTGGTCCACTTGACCTGGATGATCCATCCCCGGCAATAACGATCATGTTTCCTGATGAAGATTAATTAACCGGCGTGCCAGATGCCACAATAAGTCCCCCGGGCAGGGGGCAAACTCAATGACAGAAAATCAATTTCTGGAAGAAATGACTTTTTATCAGCGCAGATTTGAAAGGTTACATCGTGCCATAATCAAGGATATGAAGCAATTTTGCCAAAAGCATCCGGCTTATGACAGCGCGTTTTACAAAACCGTTGAAAGTTTTTCAGCAAATATCACACTAACCGGCGAATGGGTTAGGCTTCTAAGAAGTTATAATTCAAATAAATACACACCTCTTTTACGATTCACCAATAATTACAACGGCGTGCCAGATGCCAAAATAAATCAGAAAGGCATCTGTAAATCGAATGTCAAGATATGCAAATGATCCAAGAATGATCAAAGCTAAGTTTACCTCTTGTTGCTCAAAATGCAGGGCTAAACTTGTCAAAGGGGTCAACATTTACTATTGGCCCTCTTCCCGTGAAGTATTCTGCATGACTTGCGGCGATGCTTCTTACCATCAATTCCTTTCTTCAGCCGCAGATGAAGATGTTTACAATGGATGTGGAAATCCATACGCAAATTAATAAACCGGCGTGCCAGATGCCACAACAAGACCCCAGGGCAGGGGCAAAATCAATGACAAAAAACCGTAACAAAGTTATGCAGGAGTTTGAAGATTATACCTTTCAGGTCAGTCAGGAAGAAGGTTATCCAGTGATGTCCACTATAACTTCTGAGGACCAATTGGCAGCTGCTGAAGATGGAATATCTCTTCAGGACCTGATCGATATTGAATTGAAATCCTACCGGAACTGGCAATGTGATTGCTGATTTTTT
>CAIVCR010000120.1 GCA_903904515.1 uncultured Bacteroidia bacterium | reverse complement strand
ATAGTCTCTGGTGTGGCGCAAACAACGAAAAGAACCGAAGATGCATCCTGGGATATTGCTGTAAACGACCCTGCCGCTAAATACCTGGCCCGCCCCACCAAAGTTCAATACGATTGGCAGGAGATGGAACGTGCAATGTTTATCCAACTCGATCCGGCAACCATTCAGCAGGGAGAGTATGACAATGGCACCACAAAGCTGGAGGAGATCAGGTTTGAGAACCTTGATGTAAATGAATGGTGCAAAGCAGCAAAATCATTTGGCGCTAAAGAAATCGTGTTTATGCTTGCTCATAGCGGTGGGTTTTGCATGTGGCCAAGCAAAACAACAGCCTATCACATCGGAAATGCAGCCTACAAAGGGGGTAATGGAGATGTCGTGAAGGAGTTTGCACAAGCGTGCAGAAACGCTGGTTTGAAAGCCGGATTTTATTATTGGTCACCTCATCCAGCCCAAGAGAAGGAGGACCTGAGTACCATCAAATACAATAAAGTAGATAAGGTATTCACACGCGAGGAATCAAATAAGATCCTAAAAACAAGGTTTAATGAAATCGTAGATCGATTGGGATCAGATCTGGTTACTGAAATATGGATTGACCAGCCAATAAAAGCTTCTTTGGGAAAAGAAATTGCGGAAAGAACTCCTAATGCCGTGGTTGCTGCAGTAGGTTGCCACGATCCCTATCCTACAATCAGGTGGCCGGGAACAGAAACAGGAATCGTAAAAGACCCCTGCTGGTCACCAATTCAGAAGAGTAGAATGGGGAGAATCTGTGACAATCAGCAGGCTGCCGATGAAAATCAAATGCAGGCGAATGATGACCCGGATGGCGATTACTGGGCTCCTCACGAGGCAGATACACCGTTGCACGATAAATTCTGGCACTTTCGTCCTGATGCTTTGAATCACCGGAAATCCTTAGATGAACTAATGGACTGCTATATTAAATCGGTGGGCCGAAATAGTTTTTTGATATTGAATTGTGCCCCAATGGCTGACGGAAGCATTCACCCCGATGACATGATACGTTACCGGGAGTTTGGAGACGAAATTGAACATCAGTTTGGCCATCCGGCCGCTTGCGTGGAAAAAGTTTCAGGCAATGAAGTATTGCTAAAACTTGATAAACCCTGTAAAATTGCCTATACCGATATATGGGAAGAATATCAATATGGACAACGGATTCGTGCGTATGAAATTGAAGGTCGCGATGCAACTACGGGCAATTGGATTAAAATAGCTGAGGGAACATCTGTCGGGCGACGGAAAATTGATCCAATAGTCCTTAAATCTGAAGTTGACCAGCTGAAAGTAAAGATTAGTTCATCGGTAGGTATGCCTTTGATACGAAAGTTCCAGGTACACATTAAATAGATAAAGTGATATATTCGGTTCTTCGCATATTCTGATTGGAAAATAAATGCATTTTTAGTCATAAATATCAAGGAGTTCCACAATGCTGTTTTTAAATTAAACTTGCACGTTATGAATGATTTAGTAAAGCAAAATTCAAGGTTTAAACTTCAAGGCTGGAGATTACTTCTGGTAATTGTAATTCTTTTTACAAATCCTGCAGGTGCATTTTCGCAATCAAAGGAGATGAATTACCCGTTGAAGAAAGAGGTAAAATGGTTTACTGATGCGAGGTTCGGAATGTTTATCCACTGGACTCCATTGGGGGCAATTGACCAGGAAATCGGATGGACATGGGGAAATCAGGTTCCAAAAGAGAAATACATGCAAATGTGTAAAGAATGGAATCCAGCCAGGTTTGATGCCAACGTATGGGTCCGTATCGCGAAGAATGCCGGAATGAAATACATTGTATTCGTTCCAAAACATCACGATGGCTTTTCTCTCTGGGATACCAAAGCTACCGATTTTAACATCATGAATACCCCCTATGGTAAGGATATCTGTAAACAGTTATCAGAAGCCTGCGAAAAGAATGGGATAATTTTTTGTACCTATTATTCAATCGCAGACCTTCATGAAAATGACTGGCCACACATGTATGGTGTTAATGATAAAAATATTCCAAAAGTAAAAGGTGGAATGGATGCCTATTTTGAGTTTGTTAAAAAGCAATGCGCAGAGTTGGTTCAAAAATACCATACCAAAAATTTCTGGTTCGACGGTTTCTGGCACTCCGAATGGTACGACAGTCCAAGATACAGAAAAGAACTTTCTGATTATTTAAAAAGTTTAGATACCAATATAATTATGTCCCGCTTGCAAATGCCGTCTAAACCTGTTGGAGGGATGTGGGATGATGGCTGGGATTTTGAAAAAAATGTTGGCGATTACCATAGCCGCGAGGACCACGGAGGAAAAGAATGGGAAAATTTATATTACAAGGGCCCCTGGGAATTTTGTTCGAGTGTGGCCTATCCTAATTATTCCTATAACTCAAAATTGAACTATAAAACCGGAAAGGAAATGATCCAAACCATGGTTAAGATAGCCGGAAGAAATGGAAATTACCTGCTGGATATGGCGCCAAGCCCTGACGGCACCATTGAAGAACCACAGAAAAAACTGTTTGCCGAAATTGGCAGTTGGACAAAAATTTATGGCGAAAGTGTTTATGGAACCGAAGGAGGTCCTTATCTTCCGATCAAAGGTGACTTTGT
>CAIVCR010000119.1 GCA_903904515.1 uncultured Bacteroidia bacterium | reverse complement strand
TTCTTCTGTGGTTTCTTTGAGACTATTGATGGTCATCATTAAAAAAACAAGAGCTTTGGTATAGTCAAGCTCGGGATATTCCACCAATAATTTCTTAATGTTTAAAATCAATTATTTTTATCTTTTTTCAAAGATAACCTTTTGAAACGAATCCTAAAACTCAGAGGTAAAGTGAAACCTGATTTTTGGAAAATCACGTTGTGCCATATCGAGAATAAATGACGAATCGGCCATAAAGACATCACGGCCATGATTGTCGATCGACATCTTATTGTATTTCCGCTTCTTAAAATCGTCTAATATAGCCTTGTCTTCACTCTGGATCCAGCATGCCTTGTAGAGTGATAATGATTCCCAGCGACATTTGGCATTATACTCATGTTCGAGACGATATTCAATAACTTCAAACTGAAGGGCACCCACTGTGCCTATAATCTTCCTGCCATTGAGCTGACTGACAAACAACTGGGCAACACCTTCATCCATCAGCTGATCCACACCCTTAGCCAACTGCTTCGATTTCATGGGATCTGCATTCTCAATATACCTGAAAATTTCGGGTGAAAATGATGGAATCCCTTTATAATGAAGAATTTCTCCCTCCGTAAGGGTGTCTCCGATCACAAAGTTGCCGGTATCGGGAATACCAACAATATCTCCTGGGAAGGCCTCATCAATGACCTCTTTCTTATCAGCCATAAAAGCGGTAGGGCTTGAATATTTAAAGGTTTTTCCAAGCCGGATATGCCGGTAGTTTTTATTCCGCTCAAACTTTCCTGAACAGATTTTCACAAACGCGATCCTGCTGCGGTGATTCGGGTCTATATTGGCATGTATTTTAAACACAAATCCGGTAAAAGTCTCTTCATCGCAATATACAAGCCGCTCCTCAGCTTTTTTAGGACGGGGTGGCGGCGCAATGCGGACAAAAGTGTCGAGTAACTCCCGAACGCCAAAATTATATAATGCGCTTCCAAAGAATACCGGGGCTAAATCTCCTGCGAGATATTGCTCAATATCGAATTCAGGATAGACCTCCTCCAGAATCTCAAGTTCCTCACGTAAAACCGCTGCATCCTTCCCGATTATTTTATCCAGTTCAGGACTATTAGTATCGGTAAAACTAATTCCCGGGCGGATATCAGTAATACTTGGATCAAAAAGAACCAGATTCTTATCGTATATATTATAGACACCTTTAAATTCGGGACCATTATTAATTGGCCAGCTTAAAGGGCGAACTTTTATAAGTAATTGTTTTTCAATATCATCTAAAAGATCAAAGGTATCATCAGCGGGGCGGTCCATCTTGTTGACAAAAACGATCACCGGTGTTTTGCGGCTCCGGCAGACGCTCATGAGTTTTTCGGTCTGAGGCTCAACCCCTTTGGCTGCGTCGATCACGATAATAACGCTGTCGACAGCGGTCAGGGTACGAAAAGTATCTTCCTGAAAATCCTGATGGCCGGGAGTATCGAGAATATTTACTTTGTAACCCTTAAATTCAAAACCCATAACTGAGGTAGCGACCGAGATTCCACGTTGCCGTTCAATCTCCATAAAGTCGGAGGTGGCCCCTTTTTTAATTTTATTGCTCTTTACAGCGCCCGCAACATGGATCGCCCCACCAAAGAGAAGGAGTTTTTCCGTTAAGGTCGTTTTCCCCGCATCGGGGTGACTCACAATGCCGAAGGTTCTCCGGCGCAGTATTTCTTCTTTTAAGCCCATGTCAAATATTGAGGGTGCAAAAGTAGTTCAAATTAATGAAACGCCCATGGAACAAGGTCTTCCAAAC
>CAIVCR010000118.1 GCA_903904515.1 uncultured Bacteroidia bacterium | reverse complement strand
GCAGTGCCATAAATAAGTATCTCTTCAACCAGTATATTCATAAGATTAAAATATCCATTTATAACCCATCGTTAAAACGACCACGACATGAATAACCATAACAATCAGCATAATTAGTGCAAATGGCAGGTGAGCAACATGCCAATATTTAAAAATATTTTGCATAAAAGCAAGTCGCTCAATTCGTTTGACCAGCTTCTCCTGGCTTTTTATGAGTTTTTCAACCTTTTTATACTCTTTAGGGGGAAGATTTTTCGCCTTTATCTCAGCCTCAATCTTCGCAGAACCAGATGCCCCTAATTCCGAAATATCGATGTTGTATTTTTCCTGGAAAGCAACGATTAGTTCATACTTCATCTCTTCCACCTCATGAAGACTTAATTCACGTCCTTCAATATTGTGAGGTATCTGCAGGTAAATAAACCTCCCTGCAACTCCACTTGCGACAACAGCTACCAGACTCCAGAAACTGACCGAGACAATTCCCCCAAATTTAAATGAGGTATGATACAGTATCATTACAGGTCCAAGAGCGCACAGGAAAATATGAAATTCAAGCCAATATTTTAATAAACCCAGACGGGAAAATATTTTAAATCTTTTACGCCCCATGTATGAAAATACTCCGACAACAATCAGTAATGAACCGATGATCCCAAGCCCATGTCCTATAAGACCACTTGGCTTTAATAAGGCATAGTCCGGATGAAAAAATCGTTCTTCAATTGGCAAATTATAAAAAGAAAATCCATAATAGCCTAATATTGTGAATGCTGATAAAACCAAAATTACATATATCGATAAATATAACCGGTGAATTTTCCACTTCATGCGTAATCAATTTAATTTAAATATAAATATTGAATAACTTTAGGTTGAAATTAAATTGCTTTCTTTAATAAACCTTTTATCAAATCAATTGTCGAATGTATGGATTTATCTATGTAAATATCTATGGATAGGCCACAATTCCTATAATTTATAATAATTCTTAATACCTTTTTAAATTCCGGAAATTGTTAAAGGCACTATTACAAGCATTCGAAAATAGTGAGCAATGAATAATCTGAAAGAATAGCTTCAATATCCTGCATAGCGGAATTCTATGCCACTTTTAAGCCTAATTGTTTATGAATCAAAGATATGTGATTAAGAACATCGGTATTGTGATTTTAGTTGTATCCATACTTGGATGTCAGCAATCGGTCAAGCCTCTTCATACTTTAATAGAAATAGAAAATGCCTTAAAGGCCGGAAATCTGGCACAGGTCAAAATTTGGTGCGATTCGATATTCGAATTAGGAAATCCCGATTCCTTAACCCGGATAAAGCTTAAATCAACTATTGATATGGCTGATCGGATTAATGCTGATTTCACCTTGTCGGAACCTGAAATTGATCACCGGTTAAAGAAGGAAATAGGAGAATTTACTTCAGCAGAGAGGGGGTTATGGGAACAAAATAACTGGCTTGAATACCGGATTATCGATGGGACAAAGCATTATTTTAAAAGGGCAGTTTCAAATCTGCAATTAATACTTAAAAGCAGGCAGCCAATTTTAAATAAAGATCAAACCAGCGATTCTCAGGCTTTATTCTGTCTGGACCATACGCGGAAAGTAATAGGTGCGAAATCGCGTTTAGGAAAACCTGTTATTCCTGTTAAAATGACGATAAATTACCGGTTGACGGTTAAAGCAGATGCTGTTCCTGATGGCGAAACGATCCGTTGCTGGATGCCCTGGCCACATGAAAACCATGCTCGCCAGACCATGGTCAGACTGTTGAAAACGGTTCCTGATTCTCATCTGATAGCTTCTGATTCAGCTGTTCAAAGATCAGTTTATCTCGAACAGAAGGCAGTCAAAGGAAAACCGGTTGTGTTTGATCTTGATTTTGAATATGTATCTATGGCACAGTATTTTGATTTGAGTAAAATGTCTCTGATCCCCGTGGATACAACTTCAGAGATTTACAAAAGATATACCGTTGAGCAATATCCTCAAATCATTTTTACCAGTGAGATTAAGCATTTGTCAGATAGTATTGTTAAAGGGGCATCAAATGAGGCCGAAAAAGTAAAGCGGATTTATTACTGGATTAACGATCATATTATCTGGACAGGAGCACTTGAGTATTCTATAATCCCCTTTATCCCGGGTTATGTTCTCAAAAACAGGAGGGGAGATTGTGGAATGCAAACCTTGCTTTTCATGGCAATGGCCAGATATCAGCACATCCCTGTAAAATGGCAAAGCGGATGGATGATGCATCCTAATGCTGTCAACCTGCATGATTGGTGCGAGATCTTTTATAATGGGATAGGGTGGATACCGCTGGATATGTCTTTTAACCTTCAGAAATCTGAAAATACCCTGGAAAAGGAGTTTTATATCAGCGGTATTGATGCTTACCGGATGATTGTAAATGATGGCATAGGGAGCAAACTTGTGCCTGAGAAATTATTCCCAAGAAGTGAACCTTATGATTTTCAGCGCGGTGAAGTTGAATGGAGAGGTGGTAATCTTTATTTTAACCTGTGGGACTATCAAATGAATGTTGAGTATAATTGATTGAGTATAAAACTCTGCTTTACTCCCAATCGCTGGCTAATTAATATTATTTTTGTCTGTGGATAGATTTTTTACGAATAAGGAAGTTAATAAATGAACTATATTATTTTGGTCTCAATAGCTTTGCTAACACTGTTGCAGAGCTGTCAATCGCGCTCACTGGAGCCTTGTCAGGTTGAAATTGACAGTATTGCCAAACATTGGGTTCCCGATAAGCGGATTGGCATCTGTAACCTTACTCTTTCCAATACGACGGGTGATGAACTGGTTTTAAAAGGTGAATCTATGTTTCCCCAGGCCAGAACAGAAGCAATCCAATTGCTGAAAAATAAGGGTATCGCAGTAATTGATAGTGTCGTTATACTTCCTGATACCATTCGGCTGGAAAAGAGCTGGGGTTTAATAACACTTAGTGTAGCCAATATGCGAAGTAAACCCGCCCATTCCTCAGAGATGATTTCCCAGGCCATTATGGGGACTCCTGTACGCATTTTGAAGGAAGGTGATGGATGGATCCTCATTCAGACACCTGACCGATATATTGGTTGGACGAATAAATCGGCAGTTCAGCAAATGAATCGGACAGAAATTGGTTTATGGAGAAATGCAGATCGTTTAATTTATTTTGGAAGCGAAGGAAATATCTTTTCTGATAACCCGGGTGCACCTGTATTGAGTGATCTTGTCGCCGGAGCAATTGTTGTTAAAGTCTCGGAAAATAAGAAATATACGCAGGTTAAGCTTCCCGATGGTCGTTCCGGATATATTTCCGGGATGAATTGGATGGGTTTCAATCAGTGGAGGGATACCATTTCATTAAAAAGTGAACGGATGATTGGTTGCGGGAAAAGGCTCATGGGATTTCCTTACCTTTGGGGAGGAACCTCTTCAAAGGGTATGGATTGCAGCGGATTTGTTAAAACAGTATGCTTTCTCAATGGCGTTATTTTAGAACGGGATGCTTCGCAGCAAATTCATCATGGTTTGGAAATCGATCTGAGTTCAGGTTTATCTCAACTTCAAAAGGGTGATCTCCTATTTTTTGGTTCCAGGCAGCCTTTACGTGTTACTCATGTGGGTCTGTATATTGGTAATAATGAGGTTCTTCATGAATCCGGTAGCGTTCACATTAATAGTCTTAACAAAAATAGCCCTAATTACAGCGACGATCTTAACACCAATTTGGTTGGTGCCAGAAGGATTATTGGGTATACTCCCGAGCAGGGTTTCTGGCCGCTCAGAATCCACGGCTGGTATTGATTCATTTGCTTAGAGAGTCTGAATTGTAAAAAATAAACACTACAAAAATGAGTAACAGGCGCAATTTCTTAAAGTATGGTGGACTGGCTATGGGTTCAATAATCCTTCCTGTCTCACTTCCTGCAACTGAACCAAAGAGCTCTGATAAAAAAAGAGGATCTGGTTCACATATTAAGTTAAGTTATCGCCCCTTTGAACTGCAGCTGAAACATGTGTTTACGATTGCCAACAATTCCAGAACAACTACTCCGGTAATGCTCACGGAGATCGAATATGATGGAATCATTGGGTATGGCGAAGCCAGTATGCCCCCTTACCTGGGAGAAAGCCATAAGTCGGCGGCCGAATTTTTAGCTAAAGTTGACTTAACATCGTTTAAAGATCCCTTTGAATTAGAGGATATTATTCAATACGTAGATAGTTTGGCGGCTGGTAATTATGCAGCTAAAGCCTCGGTAGATATAGCATTGCACGATTTGATCGGAAAGATTTTAAAGCAACCATGGCATAAACTGTGGGGACTAAATCCGATAAAAACTCCAAACACCAGTTTTACAATTGGGATGGATACCCCCGAAGTTGTTAAGGTTAAGGTTCGGGAGGCTGAAGTGTATAAACTGTTAAAGGTTAAGTTGGGCAGGGATAACGATCAGGAGATGATTAGGACAATCCGCTCAGTCACTGATAAACCGATTTGCGTCGATGTCAATCAGGGTTGGAAGGATCGTAATATGGCACTCGATATGATTCACTGGCTTGCCTCCCAAGGGGTTGTTTTTGTTGAGCAACCCATGAGTAAGCATTCTGTTGATGATATGGCCTGGCTCACAGAAAACAGTCCGCTTCCAATTATGGCTGATGAGGCTGTTCAGACGATTTCTGATGTTATCGCTGCGCATAAGGTATATTCCGGAATTAATATCAAACTGATGAAATGTGGCGGAATGCGAAATGCCCACAAAATGGCAACAATTGCTAAGGTATTAGGAATGAAGGTGATGATTGGCTGCATGACAGAGACCTCTTGTGCCATATCGGCTGCAGCTCAATTATCACCAATGGCCGACTGGGCAGACCTCGATGGTAACCTGCTAATTAGTAATGATATATATGAAGGCGTCCAGATAGTTGAAGGGAAGGTGACCTTGTCAGAATTGCCAGGTATAGGGATCCGGCTCAAATAGAGATCACAAAGTTTACTGTTGTCTTTAGGCTGTGACCGCTTTTGTAAACTTTGTGACTTTCTTCGTTAAATAGATATGGCGTAACTTAGTGAATATACTCTTTTGGGGGTGGTAAAGTCAAATGACGAAGTGATTCAGGATCATCCTGAAGGTTTTTGGATGCGGCTTCATGAACAATCTCCATCAATTTAAACAGCTCTTTCATATTATTCTGATAGGCACTGTTTAGGAGTTCTTTCTTTTGCAGGTATTCAAGAAACTCTTCGTGCACCTCTTTGATCTGCGTTGATAAATTTATGATCTCATCCAGCGTACATTCCGGACAATTGGCAGCTTTCAATAACAACCTTTTCTCATTTATTAAATTAACGGTATTTTCAAGAAAATCCCCCAATTCGTCATAATTATGAATAACCCTTTCCAATTGAACATATCCATAGGCTTCGCATAAATCGGACTCATAGGGAAATGCCTTTTGAAGGTAGAAACGGAATATCAGAAAAAAATTTCTGATCTGATCACCCATTGCTTCCAGCTCTAGTTTATATTTATTTATTATGCTGTCACTCTCAGAATCCCATGGATGTGCCTGAACTTCATAAAACAATGCCTTGAATTTATAAATAAATCCCTGATCAATTCCGGAACTGCTACTTTTCATTTTCGGGAATTTATTTTTAAGGTGTTTTTTGAACTCAGATGCAATTTTTATCAGTTCACGCTCTTGGTAGGATGAGATATTCATAATATTCGGTATTAGAATTTATGAT
Source organism: uncultured Bacteroidia bacterium (assembly GCA_903904515.1). GTDB lineage: Bacteria > Bacteroidota > Bacteroidia > Bacteroidales > Prolixibacteraceae > JAAFHB01. Next base: position 22,600 of record CAIVCR010000118.1, on the reverse strand, counting down.
TATAAGCAAGGGATGTATTCAAAAACTTTTATCTGCAATTGTCACTGAAATAGAACCTTATAATTTTAGTTTTTCAGTTTAATTAATAGCTCACTGTTCTTTTTAGATGCCGGTTTACGCGGTTGGCCTATAAAGATACAACGAAACTGAAAGATTAGGTTGCATTTAATCAACTTTTTTCAACTATTTTAACTTGACTTAGTATTGTTTAAAGAATTTTCGATAATACCCAGGATATTATCAGGGAGAAATAGAGGTTAATCAGATACTTCCAAAACAAATGCAAGGTCAGGTCCTATTGAAGTATAAAATGATAGGTAATTGTCCCTTTTTGAAATGCAGGAGCATTCTGGTCAGTGTTAAAACTTGCTGCTGAAGCAGCTTTTCTTGCAGCTTCAAGTAAATCAGGATCAACCGTATTTGAACCTTTCACACCCGGCAATGCTTTGGTTACTTTCCCGTATTTATCGACAATTACCTCTACAACAACAATACCCGACTCGTTACCCGGAAAGGCTGGCTTTGGCAATGACCGGGCATTACGACCTGAAAGGCTGAACGAGATCCCTTTGCCCTCTCCACCACCAAGTCCATACTGATTTGCACCCGGAGTTCCATTCAGGCTTCCCTGATTACCGCTTCCATAGGTATTGCCCTGGCTGGTGCTTTTCGATCCGTTATCTGTTTTCCCACCGCCAAAAGCATTCTTTGCACGGGAATTTATAGCACCAATTTTTTTCTCCTGATCCTGTCGTATCCGATTTTCTTCAGCTTCCTGCTTCTGTTTTTCAAAGGCTTCATCTCTTCTTTGCTTCTCTTCACGCGCTTTTAACTTTCGCTCTTCATCAAGCTTTAACTTCTTTTCATTCGCGATCTTTTTCCGCGCGTTAGCCGCTATCGCAACCGTTTTTTCGTATTCCTGGGTCAAAATGTCCTCATCACCCTTATCCTGAACTTTCGAGGCAGGAGCGGGACGACTAACTGCGTGGGCTGCGGGTGCGATTTTTTGTGTAGCCGCTGCTGCATCTTCAACATTGGCCGCTGAAGGTTCTTCAAGTCCAAGTCCGGTAGCCGAATTCCCGAAATCAACCAGGAATCCCTCTTCCGGTGGTGATGGTATTGGTATATTCAAAACCATATAAAGCAGGAACAGCAATAACCCGGTATGAAATAATACCGTTGCAATTACTCCTGTTTTCTGGCTATTGGTAAATGTCATAGCAATTTTAATGTTTAAACTTTCGCTGAAAATGCAGCAGTCGTCATGCTGTGATTAAAAATTGTAGTTGTATAAACTGACAATTTATTCATCTTCATATGGACAAAAATAGTAATTCACATGAATAAATCATCAAATATTGATTATTGAGTTCTCCCATTATTCAGAGAATCCAGTTTCATTGGAATTCTTATTTTTGGTTTCTTTGACCTGTAACGGTTAAATAAATCCCCTAAAGTGTCGAATTCTTCCCTGAACGAGAGACCAATTCCCTGTTTGTAAAGGGAAGTATCATAAATAAGATCATCATTAGCCCTGTTGTATGCTTTTAGTTGTAATTTTCCTGATTTGTTTAGCTTGACAAAAACTTCAACCTCTCCAACAACGGGATTTGTAGCATTGGACTGCAAATTACTGTTGTTTCCAATATTCCCATTGATAGTCACCCTGTCGTTGAGGATCTGAGTGCTTAGCGCAAACTCCATTTGATTTGTATTAACCTGATCGCCAGGTCGGTAATTGAATCCAATATCAAAGTCATTGCTGATCTGCGACAGCCAATTGGAGAGCTGGTTGGATAATATATCCGAAGTTGTTGACCCGACAACATTGCCTGCGCTTGTCTGAAAATCCTGTCTTCCCCTTAAATACTCCGGAGTAAAGAATTGTCCCATTACCATTAACGATACCATTTGACGGTTTATATCATCCTGGGTACTTATGAACTGCTGCAGTTCATCCTTTGTTCTTTCGTCCGCAGTGGGAAAGTTAATATCAAATTTTATTGCAGGATTTAGTAGCTTTTTTGATAAATTAATTTTGCATTGAACCGGAATTCTGCGTGAATTATCATTTTGATTATAATTTATCAACAGATAATTGATCGGTGCTTTTAACGTATAGATGGCATCCAGATCTACAATTGCGCCATAAGGGTCGCCGTTCCACGAGATTAAACCACCTTGTTCAATGTGGAATTTTCTAACCAGAACATTCTGGAGCGTAAACATATAATCTCCTTTATCGATCTTGTAATCACCATACATCAGAAAATTTCCCTCCCTGTCATATTTAAACCGGAGGTCTCCTGATCCGTAGCCATTAATGGCATCGCCAACCGTTGATTTGAATAACATTTGCACCTTAGCATCAGGGGTGGCGGCAATATCAAGATTCAACTCTAATCCTCCCGAATTTTGAGCCATTGCAGCGGTGGCATTTTTTTGTTGAAGACTATCTCCACCCACAAACCGGATAAAATCGTATTCGTTGACCGATTCGGGATTTTCAATAGGGACATTCAGCTGAGTTCCAGGTTTTGTTTTCAGGGATATATCCAGACGGATATCAGCTACCCTTCCGTATATTTTAATCGCACCTGCACCATGGGCAAGTCCATAAAAGTAATTATTGTCACTGGTGGTGGTATTCAGAACCATAATATTGTCTGTTGTTGCAAACATATTATACGTCATATGATTAAATAAGTTGTGGGTAATAACCCCATTGAATCTCGCTTTATTCTTTTCTGAATCGAAAACCAAAATATTTCTGAAGATTATAGAGTCACCTGAGAATCTGACTGTATCACTTAATGAATAGATCACTTTGGTGTAATCAATTCCAATTTTTGCATTCGTGACTGCTACATTTCCATGGAATTTGGGTTCTGATAGTTTACCGGCAATGGTGACCTTCCCGTTACCTGTCCCTTCAACCTTATTGGCAAAACTGTTTAAAATCGGAAGCAGCGATTCAAGCGGATAATCATTAAACGATGCGTGGTAATTGATGCTGTCCTGTTCCGGTTGGTAATAACCGGTCATATCAAAACCGGCCTTCGAATCTTTAACAAGCTTAAGGGTTGTGTTTAATTTCTTCTTTTCCTGATCCCAACTGTTATCCAGAAGAATATCTCCAAAGTTCTTCTCCAGATAGGTAAAGTCTGAGACTTTAAGCCGGCTTGTAAGAAAAAGTGAGTTGTAAGGATCAGCAATGGCTGTAGTGCCGCTTAATTCACCAAATATTCCGATCTCTTCCCCAAGTAACAGATCAAGATTGCTCAATTTGACCTTTGAAAACTCAATGTTGATTTTATCAGATGAATTATCAGCTGCTTTTCCATAAATTTTGAACCGTTCCTGTTTGTGATGAATATTAAAGTTATCAATGGCTATCGAGGTGGAATCGAGGTGCAGATGACTTTTCTCGATTTGCCATAACGAATCTCCAAGCCAGATCTTGGAAGGATTGAGATAAAAGTCAGCAAGATTCCCACCTTTGTCATTTTTGGAAAAAATTCCCAGCAGATCAATCTTTCCTGAATAGGTAGGGAGTGCAGTATTATTCCAGGTAATTGTGGTACTGAGGCTGTCGTGAACCAACCTGTTATTTACCGAGAAATTTTCAACGGCAACAGCTCCTCCCAGCAGGGCATCCTTCGTCCCAATTCGGAACAACCAGTTATTGCCAATATTCCTGGAATTGATAATCAATCCTTTTGCCTGATGCTTATTAAAAACAAACTCATTGACCACCCCATCGAGATTAAAGATTTTCTTTTCGGAATCGATACTACCCGTGAGCACAACGGGCGACTTAACCACCAACCCGGGAACAAAAAAACTGCCTATTTCCTCCGCTTTTTTCACCCGGATATCGAATTTAAAGGCATTTTTGCCTGTCGATTCCCTGTCGGAAAAAGGGAGCCTGGCAGAGGGGAGAAAGTGATGAAGGTAATCTCTGAAGGTGAGATCAAATTCTCCGAAAAGGTATTTACCGTCAATAGTTACATCTGCAATATCGGACCGCAGCGTGATATTGTTTTTTTCAGTACTGTTTGTGGTTTTCAGGAGGAAGTCGTGAATGTCAAGTGTTTTGGCGTCGCGGATAAATTTGAGTTTCTGGAGATTAATTTTCCCATTGATATTGTCAATATGATCACCCGTGAAATTGGCACTGACCTTCAGGGAGAGATCAGCAACTTTCTGTCCCTTTTCCAGTCCGAGAATCACTAAATTCGCTTTTTCGACGGTTGAGGCGAAATTAAATTCGGGAATAGCTCCTGCGAAATCGGCCTTTCCTGAAAAAGTCATTTTCAGGTTATTATCCTGGACCTTCAATTCACCCTCGAAACTGCGATCGCGGGCATTCCCATTGATATAAATAGAATCGATCCGATAATTGTTAAAGTACAGACTATCAATATTCCCGGCAATTAGTGCATTGTATTTTTTATTGGGTGAACGTGTTCCGTTAATTTTCACCTCGAGTGACACCGCTCCAAGTGGTGAATAATCGAGTAATTTTCCAACCTGAAAGGATGAAGCTTTTAAACTTCCCTGGAAATCGATTACCCCCGATTTTTTTGGCCGGATGGCTATGTCAGTTGTCAATCTTCCAAGACTCCCGTCCAGGGTTCCGTAAGCTACAAAGTCAGATGGAAATCCGCTGAAATTTCCCTGATAGGTTAACTTCTCACCGTTTAATAGTTCCGGCGGTATTTTTAAATAGCGTTGCGGATAACTGTCCGGCATTCGGATTAAAGCTAAATCATTAAAACTAATTGTATTGTCGTAAAGCTTAAAATAGATAAAGGTGTTCTTCCAAACAGGTAACCCGCGTAATTCAAGATCAGCATTCACCTGAGTTCCCTGACCTATTTTAAAATTTATTTTCTTGAATTTCAGACTGCTCAGAGAACCTTTTATTCCTCCTGAAAAATGGATAGGTTCATTCATTCCCCAAAGTTCCGGAATGAGATACGACAAATCGGTTAATGAAACAGTCGATTCTTTGAATTCACTGTCAATGATATAGCGATTGGTCAGGGTCTGGCTCTTTTCGAAATAGAGCGAATCTACTCCGAAAAGTTTGTTCTTGGATATCTTTATCTTACTCGCTTCAATATGCGATGAATTTGATACGAGCGTCATGTTGGAGAGCTCAAATCCGGTTTTGTCAATCCGTCCGGCAAATCTTAAATCACCGATGGAGAATCCTGATTTTTCAAAAATCGAGGCGTTATCCAGAAAAAAGGTGGTTGCAGAATCGGTCTGGTGGACGTTTACCACCGACAAATTGAGCTTATTTATTACTAAGTCATTAAAGTTTAATCCATTGGCGAATATTTCTTTCTCCTCTATGTTTTTATACGTAATTCTGGAATTGAGAAAGTACAAATTTGTGAAAGTAATGTGCCAGGGATTCAGGGTCTCCGATTCAGTTGACGATGATGCAGATCCGGATAAAAAGTCGAAGTTGTACCCTTTTGAGTCCTTTAAAATATTGATTTTGGAATCTTTGAAATTCAGGTCGCCGAAATGAACCCTCCTCTCCAAAAGCGCTAAACTATCAATTTGAAGTTTTACACTCCCAATGTAGAACATGGTATCCTGATTCTGGTCCTCAACCATCACCTTTTCAAGGACAATGCTTTTAAACAGCGAAATATTGACTCCGCCAACACTTATCTTAGCTTTGTATGTCTGAGATAATTGACTGGTAAACCATTGCGCAACAATAGTCTGGATTCTTTCCGATCGAAAGAACAGATACAGTCCAATATATAAACAAAGAAGAGTAATGACTGAGTACAGTAATATTTTGAATCTTTTTTTGATACTTTTGAGTTTTATTTTGAATTATTATCAATAGGTGACGCGAATATTATTTTTTTCTAAAAATAGCACTTTTTGAGGTCAGGCAAAAGGGGGTAATACACAAAGTGATCGGAATCGGTTAAATAATTAAGGATGGGTAAGCAAAAAGATATTATTATTCTTGGAATTGAATCGTCTTGTGATGATACGGCAGCGGCAATTATTCGCAATGAAGTGATTATTAGCAATGAGGTTTCCGGTCAGGCAATTCATATGGCTTACGGGGGCGTTGTACCTGAACTTGCCTCGAGGGCTCACCAGCAGAATATTATTCCTGTTGTTGATCTGGCGATTAAGAATGCGGGAATTTCCGTCAGGGATATCTCGGCAGTAGCCTTTACCAGAGGTCCCGGTTTATTGGGTTCCTTGCTTGTAGGGACCTCATTTGCAAAAGGCTTCTCTTTGGCAAGGAATATCCCGCTTATAGAGGTCAACCATCTTCAGGGGCATGTTTTGGCCCACTTCATTCAGGAGAAAACGGTTGAGAAGAAGAACCCTGAATTCCCATTTCTCTGCCTGTTGGTTTCGGGGGGCAATTCACAGATTATTATCGTCCGCGATTATCTTGATATAGAGGTAATTGGACAAACAATTGATGATGCCGCCGGGGAAGCATTTGATAAATGTGCCAAGGTGATGGGGTTGCCCTATCCTGGTGGACCATTAATCGATAAATTGGCTAAAGGAGGTAATCCGATGGCTTATGTATTTGCCAAACCCCGAATTCCCCGGTTAGATTACAGCTTCAGTGGACTGAAAACCTCATTCCTCTATTTTATACGTGACCGGATCGCTGAAAATCCTGATTTTATTGAGGAACATAAGGCTGATCTTTGTGCATCACTGCAGGAAACAATTATTCAGGTGTTGATGACAAAAGTGAAACTGGCCGCCAAAGAGACAGGAATAAGAACAATTGCTGTTGCAGGGGGAGTCTCGGCCAATTCCGGATTACGTGAAGCGTTGATCAATGCGGCTGAAAAGCACAATTGGGTGATGCATATCCCGCCATTTAAATTCACCACCGATAATGCAGCAATGATTGCTATAACCGGATATTACAAATTTCTTAAAGGGGAATTTGCGTCACATGATGCTGTCCCATATTCCAGGGTAACTATTAAATAGGCTTTATAGAGATCTGTATGGTAAAGAAGTTATTATTACTGTTTAACGATCTTTGAATTGCGGCTGGCATTTAGCGGCTGGCGGATGGTTTGAATTCCTGTAATTAATTGATATTGTTTCAACGTATTTTGAAAAGGGCGATTTTCTCCCTTCTAAACATGCCTGCGGCTGGTTGTCAATTGCTCCTGTTGCACCGGGACACGAAGCGTAAAATTTAAATAGCCCGTACAAAAGGTCCTTCAGCCATAAAATAGAAATCTTAAACCCTTTTTTAGTGGAGGTATTACCAAGAGGCCGGCGCCTGTAGGGAATAAAAAAATCCGGAGCCAAAATTTGACCCCGGATTTATATTTTTGTTGAGTTCTACTACCATGCAAACATGGGAAAGCCTTCCATCATCTTGTTAACCCGATCGCGAACATTTGTGATTACACTTTCATTTTCAGGGTTTTGTAATACTTCATCAATCAGATCGACGATCAAAGCCATATGTTCTTCTTTCATCCCACGGGTGGTAATTGCAGGCGTCCCGACACGTAACCCAGAGGTTTGAAAGGGTGAGCGTGAATCAAAGGGAACCATATTTTTATTGATTGTGATATCGGCAAGAACCAGGGCATTCTCTGCCTTTTTACCGGTAAGCTCCGGGAATTTGGTTCTTAAATCAATAAGCATGGAATGATTATCGGTACCTCCGGAAATTACCTTGTATCCCTTGTCCATAAAGGCCTTGGCCATAACGCGTGCATTTTTTTGTACAAGAGTCTGATAATCTTTATATTCAGGTTCAAGTGCTTCCCCAAATGCAACCGCTTTTGAAGCAATCACGTGTTCCAGCGGACCACCCTGGATTCCCGGGAAAATAGCTGAATCGAGAAGTGAAGACATCATCTTAAGTTCACCTTTCTTTGTGGTGAGCCCCCAAGGGTTTTCAAAATCTTTTCCCAACAGGATAATTCCACCACGAGGACCACGCAGCGTCTTGTGCGTCGTTGAAGTGACGATATGTGCATATTTTACCGGATTTTCCAATAATCCGGCAGCGATCAGTCCCGCAGGATGAGCCATGTCAACCATCAAAAGTGCTCCGATCTTATCGGCAAGATTACGCATCCGCTGATAATCCCATTCCCTTGAGTAGGCTGAAGCACCCGCAATAATCAGTTTAGGCAGTTCCTTTAATGCGACCTCTTCCATCATATCGTAATCGACCAATCCAGTATCCTCTTTGACACCATAAGCTACCGGACGGTATAATAAACCTGATGAGTTAACAGGTGAACCATGTGAGAGGTGTCCGCCATGTGACAAATCAAGGCCCATAAACGTATCTCCTGGTTTGAGCACGGTCATCAAAACAGCCATATTGGCCTGAGCTCCTGAGTGGGGCTGAACATTGGCATATTCTGCACCAAAAAGTGTTTTAAGCCTGTCGATGGCCAATTGCTCCGCTTCATCTATAAATTGACATCCACCATAATAGCGGTGGCCAGGATATCCTTCGGCATATTTATTGGTCAGACAAGAACCCATCGCTTCCATAACCTGTTCAGAAACAAAGTTCTCAGATGCAATAAGTTCAATACCATGCAGCTGCCGTTGTCTCTCCTTTTCAATAATCTCAAAAATCTGTGTATCCTTTTTCATTATTTGATTCTTATGGATAAATTTTATTTGCAAATTTACTGATTCTAAAATAAATCTCACCGGTACTCTACTGCACTTTTTAAGTTATTGTATCAACGATTGTTAATTAATCATCCGAGAACCTGACCAGCTCGGCCCGATAAGCATTGAAAATAGTCGACTTCGATATAAATCCGATGTATTTCCGGTTTTTAACTACAGGCAGGTTCCAAACGCCACTTTCGTTAAATTTCTTCATCACAGAATCCATCTTCTCATCGGGTGAAATAATTTCAGGCGGCATGATCATCAAATCCTTAACCAGGGTAGTTGCGTACCGTTCCTTTTCAAACATAAACTCCCGGATATCATCAAGGAGTACTACACCGCAGAAATTTTTCTCCTGATCAATAACGGGGAAAATATTACGTTTTGATTTAGAGATGATTCGCACCAATTCTCCCAGAGTTCCTTCGATATCAACTGTGAGGTGATCGGTCTCGATTACATTTTTCAATTTCAGTAGTGTCAGAACTGCCTTGTCTTTATTATGCGTGATTAGTTCACCTCGCTGTGCAAGCCTCATATGATAGAGCGAATGTGGCAGTAGTGGCTTTATGGTCAGGTATGCAGTTGCTGAGGTGATCATCAGCGGAATGAGTAATCCGAAACCTCCCGTAATCTCAGCGATCAGAAAAATTGCGGTCATCGGAGACTGCATTACTCCGGCCATCATCCCAGCCATACCGACCAGGGCAAAATTTCGTGCCGGGACCAGGTTCCCATCCAGGTTTAGTAGCGATGATACAAAAAAACCAGCCATTCCTCCTAAAAAGAGGGAAGGGGCAAAAATACCTCCGCTACCACCTGCCCCTGTAGTTGTTGCCGAAGCGACTATTTTTACAAGCATTATTAAAAGGATCATCCCGATTAAAATCAATCTGTCGTTTTTAAAACCTACAAAAAGCGAATTATTCAAAATATTCGCACCCGCATCGCTAAGGATCTGATCAATTGTAAAATAGCCTTCACCCCATAAGGAAGGAAACAGAAAAATAAAAATTCCCAACATAATTCCACCGATAAGGACCTTTAAATAAGGATTGCCAATTTTTCGAAACCGACCCTCTATAAATAAATTCCCTTTAGTGAAGAGGAAGGCAAAAAGCCCACAGAAAATTCCTAAAACAATATACCATGGAATATTGGCTACATTGAACGCCTTATCGATTTGAAAATCAAAATGATGGGCGCTTCCCATCAGGAAATAGGCAAGCGAGGCCGAAGTTGATGCAGCGATTAATAATGGAAGAAGGGAGGTCATTGACATATCGAGCATCAGCACTTCGATAGCAAAAAGCATTCCCGCAATTGGTGCTTTGAAGATTCCGGCTATGGCTCCTGCCGCCCCGCAACCAATCAGCACAGTCATCGTATGATAACTAAGATTAAATCGTCTGGCAATATTTGATCCGATGGATGATCCTGTCAGCACTACGGGTGCTTCTGCTCCAACTGAACCACCAAATCCAATGGTTATCGTACTCGAAATAATGGAGGTGAACATGTTGTGACCTCTCATCCTCCCTTTTTTATTGGCGATCGAATCAAGCACTTTTGTCACCCCATGTCCAATGTCATCCTTGACAAAATACCTGACAAACAGAACTGTAATCAGAATCCCTATCCCGGGATAGGCTAAGTACTGATAACTTTCAGAATAGGAGGTGAAATTCCGGGTCAATAATTTGCCAAGATGATAGATGAGGTTTTTTAGAATTATGGCTGCAAATCCGCTTAATAACCCGACTACAAAGCTTAAAATCAGCAACATTTCACGTTCATTAAGGTGCTTGAGGCTCCATAAACTGAAAGTAATTGCATATTTTTTAAATCTTTTCATCCGTCAAAATTAGCTTAATTTAATTTTAATTTCAGGATTAGGGCACTTTTAGTCTACAGCCTGCCGCAGATTTGTTGTCGCACTAATTTCACGGCTTTTAAACTTCAATCAAAAAGTGAGGGAAATAGGTTTGCAGGGTCGATTACAGGCTATTGAACAAAAGAGAGCCTTATAAGTCCGGCTTTTGCCTTGTTCGTATACAGGTCACTGTAAGGATTGCTTTTAGCACTAAATTTCAGCACCAAATTATAATATTTTCCGGCCTCTGCTCTGGAACCGTTGTTTTCAAGCATAATACCTGCCTGTACGAGCGCTTTTTGTGCATAATAGTCACCTGAACTTTTTCCTGTATCAAAAGCCTTTAAATAGGCTGTTTCTGCTTCTGCTACAAGCCTCTTAAGTCTTTTACTTTCTCCTTTTAAGTAATAGTATTGAACAATTTCCGCTTCATTAAGGGTTTTTAGATCAGTTATCTTTGCCAATTCCTCGTCTGCCTTTTGTTCATAACCACCACGAACCAAATATTCTGCGCGCATAAGCCAACGATTTGGTAATTCAGATTTTATCGCTTCAAAAGCCGCTTCAATATCCCTGTTGTGGAGCTCTCTCCCTTGTTCCTTCACCTGGTTGATATAATTTCGGTACTGAGGAATATTTCCGGTAACAAGATAATAACACGCCACCTCATAAAGTGTTGTCTTTAGATAATCCGTAGCTGTCGACTCCTTTAGGTAGGTCAGAAGCGGGATGTCAGCATCCGGATCAAGTCGCATCATCTTAGTTTTACCAGAAATATAATGGATTTGAGGAAATGGAATTTCTAATTTTTCAGATTGAATGTTTGATATCAGTTGTAAAGTATAATCACCCCTATTTGCATCAGAGGCGACCGTTGCAGCAATATAATTGATTAATGCAATTTCTTTAAATTGCTCTTTCTTCTCAATAATAAGTTTCATTAATTCATCCTCCTGATTCATAATTTTATATGCTGCCATCGTAAATACGAACGACTCTTCATCATATCCAGGTTTACCCTGGGCGAATTTGGCATAATCAGAAAGTTTTTTCAGTCCGGCCTGCGGATTACCCTTAATTCCTAATAATTTAATTCCCCATTGTATTATTTTGGGCATAAAAGCGACTGAGACCTGGATCATGCCCGGAATTTTGTCATCGGGTTCATACAAGGGATATTTTTCAGCATTCTCCTGCAGCAGATTATATCCTCTTAGACATTCAATAAGACCAGAAAATTTACTGTCATATTTAACGCGAATCAAGCCCGTGAAAACCTTTGCCTCCCCAAGTAGTAAGCGATAATCAGGAGAGTTGTCAGGCAATTTTCTCAACCCCTCGACATATTGATTCAGAAAAGCGCTTCTTTTCGTGTATTGTTCACTTGAGTTTGCGATCATCAGCGAGATTACCTCACTATACATCCGGTAAAAAATTATGTAACCGTTATCAGGGTTTTTAATTTCTTCTGATTTTAATAGCTTCTCAGCCGAAAGAGGTCGAAGGGCAAACAAGAGCTGATGCGCTTTCCTGATATTTAAATTGTTGTCGTAGGCAGGACCGGAATATGCCTTTGTGTTAAGAAGGGTAATAAATAAAATAATCTGAATAAAATATCGAATTCTCATGCGTAAATTATTTGTTTTCTTAATGTCGCCTGGAATCCCTCATTTTATAAATGACAATGTATTCTATCCGCAATCATTGGTAAGTAAAATTATAAATTTTTATGAACCCGGTAGTATGATTGACCCGAAATTTCAAAAGAATGCGTTTTAGAGCTAGATTTTATAGTTCATGCAATTAATTCCGTATTTTTGTTTTTGAAATTACTGCAGCACGCCATAAATCGGATTTTTGTATGAAATATCTCTTTTTCACCTTATTTGTTGGGCTTTCATTTTCCATAAGTGCCCAAACTAAATCCATCAAAACTTCACCTCTTTTGACCGAAGGTCTCCCCGTTAGCGTAGGGATGTCATCGGAAAGAATTTCGAGGATTGAAAAAATGTGTTCTGAGGCTGTCTCGAATGGAGAGGTTCCTGGTATCGTAGCTCTGGTAGCGCGACAAGGAAAGATCGTTTTTTACAAAGCCTTTGGGAAGTCAGATAACCAAACTAACCGAAGTATGAAACGGGATGACATATTTCGTATTGCGTCGCAAACCAAAGCAATTACTGCAACAGCTGTGATGCAGCTTTGGGAGGAGGGAAAGTTTAGATTGGATGATCCAATCTCCAACTATATTCCGGAATTTAAAAATCCACAGGTCCTGAAGACTTTTCAGTACAAGGATACTTCCTTTACTGCAACACCTGCCTCCGGTGAGATTACTATCCGACAGCTTTTAAGCCACCTTTCGGGGATTGGTTATGGCGTAATAGATGGCGATGAACGGTTTAAGATGATTTATCAAAAAGCTGGTGTGACAGATGCGTTCACAGCAGAGAACATAACGATTTCGGAGAGCGTCAAAAAACTCGCAAAATTACCCCTGCATAATAATCCAGGTGAGAAGTGGACCTATAGTGAAGGACTTGATGTTTTGGGCTATTTGATTGAAGTGATTTCAGGTATGCCATTTGATAAATATTTGAGAACACATCTTTTTGATCCACTCGGGATGAACGATACGTGGTTTTATCTTCCTGCTGAAAAGGCAAACCGGCTTGTTTCGGTTCAACAAAAGAATGAAAAAGGGGAGTGGAGCCGTTATCCTGCTACCTTTTATGATCCCGACTACCCGGTAAAAGGGGCTAAAAGTTATTTTTCCGGTGGGGCTGGATTATCAAGTACCGCTAAGGATTACGCTACTTTTTTGCAGATGTATTTGAACGGTGGGGAGCTGAATGGGATCAGAATTTTAAGCAGGACAACTGTACAGACGATTTTAAGTAATCAGAGCGGATCTCTTTTTGGAGGGTCAGATAAATTCTTTGGACTTGCCTTTTCTGTTATTTCATCAAAAGGAGAGGATAAAGGTGAGAATAGTAGTGCGGGCACTTTTGAATGGGGAGGATATTTTAATACCCAGTATTTTGCCGATCCGAAAGAGAAAGTCATAGGCATCCTAATGAAACAGACCCAGGGACCTGTTACTGACAATACTGGCTGGAAGTTCCGTCAGTTGGTCAGTCAGTCTTTGGACGATTAAGTTTTAATATATTGTGATACTGAATTTTAATAAACTTTACTTAAATGAGAACTTCTGCTACATTAATTACAACAAGTACCAAGCTTGAAGGCTACCGGATCGTACAACAACTTGGACTTGTGCGCGGAATTACAGTTCGGTCCCGGAGTATTTTGGGAAATATGGCAGGTGGATTTATGACAATTTTTGGTGGTAAAAGCGCTATTTATACCGAATTGTGTGAAAATGCCCGTGAGGAGGCTTTACAACTGATGATTCAGCATGCCGGTGCATTAGGTGCCAACGCGATTATCTGCATGCGTTACGATGCAAATGAGGTAATGAACGGATTGACTGAGGTGCTCGCTTACGGGACCGCAGTAGTTGTTGAAAAGATCGGTTAATGGGTCATTTTTCTTTCAGTGAGATAAAAAATGTTGTTCCTTTATTAACCGAGGTCTCAAAGTCGACAACACCACCAAGATGTTTTTCACCCAGAATTTTCATACTATAGGTTCCAAGTCCCCGCTGGGTTCCCTTGGTGGAAAAAGAGCGCATAAAGACCTGCATTTCAACATCCCTCGGAATAAATTTTGGATTGTGAACTGAAAATTTCACCTGGCTTCCAATCTGTATTGCATTTAATGTCACCGTTTCCCCTTCATTACTGGCTTCCAGTGCATTTTTTACCATATTGTTAAGAACACGACGTAAAAGAGTGGGGTCCGACTCTAAACGAATATTTGCAGAATCTTCGTCAACTACTATATTCTTCCCTTTGGCAACCGACAGAAACTGAAGCTCATTGGCAATTTGTTTGATAAATGCAAGGCTTTCAATGATTTGATAATCGACTTTTAATTTTTCATTTTCAGCCTGTGTCAATAACCTTTGCATCCCGATCTCGTCAATGATTTGCTGACACAGAGAAGCGCCCATTTCAATAAACTCCTTCTGCTCATCTTTTTCGATCGAATCGAATATCTCAAAAAATCCTTGTAAGCCTGATGCAACGTTTAAAACATCATGGAAAAATATTTTTTCAATAATTGCACGCCGCTTACGATCTGTAATATCAACAAGCGAAAATATGGTGTATGTTGAATTTTCATGTACAAAGGGTGTTGCAGTAACTTCGACATCAAGAAAATCTTCAGATCCTTTTACGATTCGTCTAATACGGCACTCCTTGGTTGTCTTAACCCCTGTTTTCTGGCATTCAAGCATCGAATTGACCGCACCGCAATAACGGCAATGTTCAGAAGTGCCACAACCACCCTTCTCCTCAAATGAGAAACGACAATTAATAGCCTCTCCGAACCGTTGACCAAGGACCTGCTCAACGTCTTCCACCTCAAGGGTTTTCATCAAAATGTCGTTGGTGTAAACGATTTGCCTGTTTTCATTCAGAATGCAGAAAATAAAAGATAGGGAACAAAAAATTTCGTTGAGATAGGTTATCTTATCAAGGCTAATGTTGCTTTGGATGATATCAAAATAGGAGCTTCTCTCGGCAGGGGCAAATTTTGTTTCCATGATTCAGTTAATTTCTTATGCAATTTAATGCGTTTTTTTAAATTTCAGCTCCTATGAACTAAAATATTAAAAAATAATAATATTTTTAAAAATGGAAGAATGAAGTAGGATATAGCAGGTAAAGGATTATCAGGATGAATCTTATTGTCCCTTACTTAATTTAATCATTGAAAATACCCTTGATACGATTACGCTGTTTTTACGCCAGCTGCTTTGATTAACTGTGAGCTCTTTTGCTCCTGCCGATGTGTGGAGTATCATTTTGGGACTAATTTCCTGCGCAAATAAAAAATGCAGATCATTGAACGAAAACCTCGATGTATACCGATGAACCCATTTCGATTTATGTGGTTCAATATATATTTTTTTTGGGTTGGATGAAAATTCTTTGCCGTTTTGAACAAATGAAATACGGTCAATTGAATTGACAGAATCGTCAGTAAACGATATGTTTACTGTTGCGGAGTCAAGTGTCGTCAAATAGGTTATATCATAATTTAGGTTACTCCCGTTTGATTTATTGTCAAATTCCATTTTGGGCATTACAAAATAAAGAACCCCATTCTCCTGTTTTGAAGATTTATAATATTTTGAAATATTTTGAGCAGAACATACACTGGATAAAAGCAATAAAAAAGAGATTAAAAAAGGGTATGCATGGCACACCCTTTTAGATTTATTATTCCCCGTAGACATAAATTTTGTATGTTGCATAAATGCCTAAAATACTTGTTCCCTCTTCATCAATATGGCTGATTTTGGTAATTCCTGCTGATTTAGCAGCCGTATCAATACTGACATCACCAGTGGCTACCCAGCCTAATATTGAACTGGCCTGAGCAGTGCCAACCTTTGTTGAACCTGAATTACTTGTAACAGCAACAGGGGCTTTTACACTGGTGTACAAAAAACCACTTAAAGGACTTTTTACCATGGCACAACTGGACATCAATGCAGCCACTACTAATCCAATGGCCAAAAATTTAATTTTTCTCATCGTTTTATTTGGTTTTAATTTTTCCTACTCGTCTGGCTTTTCAGTACCGCCCCGTTATTAATGTGGTTTCCGGACTCCACAAGAAATTTTCTGCCTATGGAATTGGTTGATCGTTGATAATTCATTGACCCATTTATGTTCGACAGAATAATATTTAAGCTATTTGAAATTGGTTCAGGTTATCGATAAGTTCGATTTTTTTAATTAACCACTTTAAATAGTACAGATTATTATTTTTTAATGATTTTAAATTAATAATTCAAATTTCAACATAAAAAAGTAAAATATCATCGATTTATTTCCGCCATTCTTTGCCATTTGGCAGATGTTGGGTTTTTATAAATAAGTGTCATGATTTTGGCAATAGATGCAAAATATATTTTGTATGATTAATTTGTACTCTGGAATTGAAATTTAATAACAAAGCAGATTCTAATATTTTAAATAGACTCTTTCGATTTGTTGGTTTTAATATATATGGTTATTAAAAATATAACTAGTAAATAAAATTCACCTTGCGAATAGCATAAGCTATTAAAAATACAACAGCATTCGCACTTTGATAATTGTGGTTAATTAGTTGGAATATATCAAATTAGATATAATTTAGGTAAAAAGGATATATTTTGTGGAGTAGGGGAATCCGCGAATCTACATAGACAGAGTTTTGGCCTTCCTTTGTGGAATTTATCTTCCCATTATGATGAATTTGGGGAATCGGATTTCTGGAGCCAGGATTCGAATCAAATTGAAGTTGTGGATCTGTGTCTACAATTAGACCCCTATTCTAAAATGATCTTAACAGGAATGGATCCAACAGATTGGTGTCACTCCAATATCGAATAGAGGTGAAAACCCAATATTGTTTCTAAAATATCCAGAGTAATACCTTGATATTTAGCTAAATTGCGCTATTTTGTAGTAGTTAAAATTTAAATAATTACAAATCCTATCCTATGAAAAAATCGGTTGTGTTATTTGCCTTTGTATTTCTGATCATTGTCTGTGGATTTATGCCTGATTTGAAACCACAAACATTAACGAAAACTTTGATCTCAGAGCCGGATAATGAAGGGTATGTCTTAAATTCAAAACCAAGAACCTTTTTTCCCTATAATGGGGGAGGGCAGAAAGAAGCGCCGCAATCGGATGATTACGGCGCTTTTTTGAGTTGTTGATATCAAACCGTATAGGTTGTTGAAGCAGTATTGCCGCCGCGTCCGGTCCAGTTTGTATGGAAAAACTGACCGCGTGGCTTGTCAACCCTTTCGTAAGTATGAGCACCGAAATAGTCACGTTGTGCCTGTAGCAGATTGGCAGGTAATCGTTCGCTGCGGAAGCCGTCAAAATAGGTCAGCGCTGTTGCCAGGCAAGGAGCTGGAACACCATTGGTAATAGCCGTGGAAACAACACGACGCCATCCGGCCTGAGCTTTTTCAATTGTATCTTTAAAGTACTCATCAAGAAGTAGGTGTTCGAGTTTCGGGTTATTGTCAAAAGCCTCCTTGATTTTTCCTAAAAACACCGATCGGATAATACAACCACCACGCCACATCAGGGCAATACCCCCATTGTTAAGATTCCATTTATACTCTTTTGCGGCTTCACCCATTAAATCATACCCCTGCGCATACGAAATTATTTTGGCACCAAGTAAGGCATCTTTCAGGTCATTGAGAAATTGCACTTTATCTCCTTTAAATAACTTATCCGGACCATTGAGGAATTTTGATGCTTTTACTCTAAGATCTTTTTGAGCTGAAAGACACCGGGCAAAAACCGATTCTCCGATCAATGTCAGTGGGATTCCCAGATCGAGGGCCGACACGCCGGTCCATTTGCCAGTCCCTTTTTGTCCTGCGGTATCAAGGATTTTTTCAACCAAAGCCTCTCCGTTTTCATCACGAAAACCTAAAATATCACGTGTTATTTCAACAAGATAACTATCCAGATCCCCTTTATTCCAGTCTGCAAAAGTATCATGCATCTCATCGGCATTCATACCCAGAAGCTCTTTCATCAATTGATAGGCTTCGCAAATGATCTGCATATCACCATATTCAATACCATTATGGACCATTTTAACAAAATGACCCGCTCCATTTTCGCCTACCCAATCGCAGCAAGGTTCGCCATCAACTCTGGCAGCAACTGCCTGAAATATAGTCTTAACTGCGGGCCAGGCAGCCGGAGATCCCCCGGGCATCATCGATGGACCCAATAGTGCCCCTTCTTCGCCACCTGAAACCCCGGTTCCGATATACAAAAGCCCTTTGCTCTCAACATAGCTGGTCCGCCGGATAGTATCAGGGAAATGGGAATTTCCTCCGTCAATAATGATATCGCCAGGTTCAAGATGTGGGATGATTTGTTCAATAAAATCGTCAACCGGAGAACCTGCCTTGACCAGCATCATCACCTTCCGGGGACGTTCGAGGTTCGCACAAAGATCGGTGATTGAATGACAACCGATGAAATTTTTACCTGCTCCGCGTCCTGATACAAATTTGTCAACTTTATCGACAGTCCGGTTATAAACTGCAACCGTGAATCCTTTACTTTCCATGTTGAGAACCAGGTTCTCACCCATAACTGCAAGACCTATCAGGCCAATATCTGCTTTTTTCATTTTTTAATTGTGTTGATTCTACTGTTTTAGTCATTGAAATTTCTATTTGTTTCAATGTATTTCAATGTATTTCCCTTCCCTCAAAGCCTAAACCCCAATTGGTTGATCTTATGGATGGCCTTGATGTTATTAATTTTACAAAAGACTCTGAAAGCAGGGAATTCTCGTCTTACGGGATAGTCACCGCGCTGTTTCTCGAATGTTTCAACGGAACTCCTGAGTCGCTGATCATCTACACGGATGTCATAAGTGGCCAGAATAGCTTCACCAAGAATTTGTTGGGTTGTTTTGCCCGATCCGTCAATGAAAATATCCAATGATGGGGGAACTTCGATCCCGGAACATTTCCAATTGTTTATCCCCAGATTGAAAAACTTACTTAAGGCCCGAATGCTCATTATTGTCCCATTGGCTTTGCCATCCCGGGAATAACCTGCGATATGTGGTGTCGCGATGTCGGTAAGAGCAAGTAGTTCACGATCCGGTTCGGGTTCATTTTCCCAACAATCAATTACTGTACCTGAGATTTGACCCGTTTTTAATGCCATTATTAATGCCATGGTATCCGTTATTTCCCCCCGGCAGGAATTGATGATTATCGGTTTTCGTTTCGCAGCAGATAAAAACTGGTTGTCAGCCATGTGAAATGTTTTATCTGCACCCTCCATATTTAGAGGGACATGAAGGGTGATAATATCAGCTTTTTCGAGAAGTTCGTTTAATTCTGTAAACCCTTTTTTTCCTTCGGTTCTGGCCCGTGGGGGATCATTAAGCAAGACCTTCATCCCAAGGATTTCACAAAGACGTGCAACCTTCTTTCCAACATTTCCAACGCCGACTATTCCAATTGTTTTTTCTTTGAGTAAAAAGTGGTTCTTCTCAGCCAATACGATTAAAGCGGAAGCGATATATTGCCCGACCGAATTTGAATTGCATCCGGGGGCATTTGTCCAGGTGATTCCTGATTGTTCACAGTATTCGGTATCAATATGATCAAATCCAATGGTAGCGGTTGCTATAAATTTAACTGTTGAACCTGCCAGCAGTTTTGCATTGCATTTTGTTCGGGTACGCGTTATAAGCGCATCAGCATCCTTAATCACCTCATTAGTTGTCAGATCACCAGGCAGGTAGATGACTTCAGCAAATGGCTCAAGCGCCCCTTTAATATATGGAATTTTATTGTCAATAATGATTTTCATCTGCGCTAAATCATTGAATTATAAATCATCATGGTAATAGCTTTTAACCATTTCGTCCATAACACGACTTGTTCGTGCTCCGGTAATTCCGGTAGAAGGGGAGTCTCCTTCGCCGCGCAAGGATGCCACAATTTTCGCCATAAGGTAACTTTGTACGTGTTTTGGCCGTTCAAATGGAAACTCGTGGCGCCCCGTCTTATTCTCCAGAACTACCGGGATCGATTTAAAGGTTGAGAAAATAACCCTTCCCTGATCGCTAATAATCTCAACCTCATCAAGATCGTTATTATCTGAGGTTGTAAAACACCAGGTGCCCGTCCCTGCCACTCCCGATTCATGGATCCAGTTAGCCATTACCAGATCTTCGGCAGGGTAGAGTTTGGCCTGATTCAGTGCGTTTGCCCTGACCTTTTCGATAGGACCGAAAACAAAGTCCAAAAAATCCAGGGTATGAGAAGCAAGGTCAAAAAGCAGGCCCCCTCCCGAAATTTGCGGACGATAGCGCCACGCTGCAATCTGGCTTTCCGAATTATTTTCCGGAGCGGAATAAAACCGAACATTCACGACTCTTACCGATCCAATAGCTTTTGAATCTACCAACTCCTTCACTTTCAGAAAAGCAGGTAATGTTCGTCTGTAGTAGGCTGTATATAATGGAATTCCAGTCTCCTCTGAGACTTTGATCATCTGTTGGCATTCGGCAAAATTTCTCGCCATTGGCTTCTCAACATAAACAGCTTTACCTGCCCGCATCGCTTTTACAGCGTATTCCAGATGAGCATCAGGTGGTGTTGCCACATAGATCGCATTTACCTCCGGGTCATTGATCAGTTTGTCCGCATCGTTGTACCATCTGGGTACCTGATGACGTTTTGCATAGTCTTCAGCAAGTGCGCCATTTCTTCGCATCACAGCGACAAGACTTGAATGGGGAGTCAATTGCAGGGGAGGACCACTTTTTACTTCTGTAACATCGCCACATCCGATCAACCCCCATTTTACCTCTTCTAAGATCATTTAACTTAATCTTTAAATCGTTCGCGTACAGCCCAGAGTCCAATAGCCGGATTGGAGATGAAATAAAACTCTTCTCCGTCAGCCGTTTTATTCCATCCGTCTTTTAAAAAGGCAGGGTCATATATTTTAATCATTTCTTTCAGGCTGCCATACTTAAATCCCACACTTTCAATCTCCTGTTGTGTGAGATTTTCCTTTTCGTTTCCAGGGCAATAGGTAACTGTAAAACGGCCTTCAGAAGAGCCATGAATCAAATGGGCTGCAGCACTTAAATTGTTTTTAAGATCGTCATTTTCACGAACTGCCTTAAGCGTTTGTGGTGTCCCAAAATATCCGTATTTACGAATCATCCGGTCTATTTCTGCATCTTCACCAAACTCTTTGAGTGCTGGTGCCAACACGATTAATTCGCCGCCATCAGCAATCGCCATACGGGTGCGGTAAACCGATTTATTGCCAAGCCAGGTCGATTTGAACTCTGCCGGATCAAGGTAAACCACAACTTTTTTCATTGACCGGTCTAACATGTTAAAGTTTACCTCAAGGGAGAGGGCTGCAGCAGCCTTAAAAACCTCCTTGTCATCTCCGATATACAATCCGCGCACCTTTAGGGTTCCGTCAGCTTTATCCATTCCAACAACGGTCAGGATGTAAAGAATTGGCAAATGTTTTGCAAAATGGTGGCTTGCATAATTGAAGATCCTCCTAACAGGGGTCTGACTGCGCCCCATCATTTTCTCCATCCCAAAAGCAGCACCAATAAAATGGCTTTTATTAATCCCTTCGAGACCTCCCGTGCCCACGAAAATATTTTTATTGTGATTGGCCATTCCTACAACTTCGTGGGGTACAACCTGTCCTATAGAGAGTATAAGATCGAACCCGCCCTCTACGAGCAACTTGTTTACCTGGGCAGGCCAGGCGAAATCAACTGCATCTCCTGAGACCTCCTTCACATATTCAACCGGTACCTCACCTAAAGTTACCACATCATTTCGCCAGTCATGATCCCTGAATAAAGTTTTAGGGATATCCCCAAACATTTCGGTGATCTGATGTTCAGTCATGGGTGAATGTGTTCCTAAAGCCGGCAAGATATCGGTGAGCTTATCACCATAATAATCATATACATATCGTGTTATTTCTCCTGCTTTTGACGCAAGTCGCGTAAAGTCTGGCGGGATGGCAAGAATTTTTTTCTTTTTCCCAAGAAGAGTTAAGGCAGTGTACAACCCCTCCTTTAAATCACCATGTGAAAGTGAAGCATTCGGTGAACCGGTTTGGAAGTATATCATCTCTATCTATTTAAGTTCGTTTTTATTTGTAAAAACTTTACTGGTTATTTTTTAAAAGTAATCATTTATAGAATATGTAAGCCGGTAAAATCAATATATTTAAATTATCTTCTTACCCTTGCGTTCCCTTTCCAGATACTCCAAACCATCTCTTCATCGGCGGGTTGAGCATAATCTGTAAGAAAGGTTGTGGCCAAAGCCCCAGTTGCCCAGCCGAATTGAGGCCATTTTTCGGG
>CAIVCR010000117.1 GCA_903904515.1 uncultured Bacteroidia bacterium | reverse complement strand
CACCGGTGCGGCCAGAAAGTTGGATCCTTCCTTCTTTCAGGAGCAGGCCTTGTGCAGTATATCCAAACTGCATAAGGTGAATATTTTAGGATAAAATTAGTGTTAAATTTTAAAATGAACTGTGATGAAAGAATTAAGTTTTGAGGAAATGGAAATGATTATTGGGGGAAGTTGGCTTTCAAATGCATGGAATTGGATAAAAGGGGCTGCTGAAGATGTGGCTGATTACATCATATCCCTATTTGTAACTGGGTATGAAAATACGATTCATAATTATTTTGAGACCGTAAGGGATGCTTGGATTGGAAAGTGATTCTAATATAAATCAAGGGATTCCAAAATTGATTTTTTTGGGATCCCTTAACATTGAACAATAATGAAGAAATCTCTTTTTATTTTATACCTGTTTTGTTCCTCTTTATTTGCAAGAGCACAAATTTCTGGAATTATAATCGACGAAAACAAGCAACCTATTGAATTTGCTACTATATACAATTTAAGAAATAGAATGTCATCCATAACAAATGCTAATGGTGTATTTAGTCTCTCTGGAATCCTTGGCGACTCAATTCGCATCCAACACCTTAATTATGATATTCTGGAAGCTAAAACCACCGATGAGAAGAAAACATTTATCCTTATCGGAAAGGTCAATAATTTGAGGGAAGTTCCAATTACGGCCGGTTATGTCATGATCAGGAAAAGTTGCGAAAATACCTATAAAAGATTTAAAGGTAAGAATATTTTGAGAGGGTATCTCCGATATTTTAGCACCAATGACAAGGATACAACTCAAATAATTGATGTCGATTTAGATCTTGTGCAGCAGAAACTTAAGGATTTTAACAAAGGGGAAAAGATATCACCCTTTAAAGTGCAGGAAAGAAATAGAATACTTGCAAATAATCCATTTTCCGGATTAAAACCTTTGTTCTTAAACATCAAGTTTGTCAATGACTGGGCGGTTTCTGTTGGGCGTGCTCATTATAAGAAAACGGAAGACGACTTGGTTTTTAAATACTATATAGTTAAAAATGATTCAATTGATGCGGGTTCAATTGCCGGGGTTGAAGTGGTAATTCAAAAAAGTGATACATGTTTATCGACAGTAAAATATTTTACAACCTTCCCTTTAAAAGATAAAGAAGACAAAAGTGTGAAAATTAAAAGTCATTGCTGGTACATTAAATATGAATATATAAATGGGTTTGCCTTTTTATCAGAGTCAATGAGCAAATTAATACTGCCAAACCCCGAAAACATTGATAACGAATTGTCGGTCTCACTTTTCTACCGGACTTATAACGATGGATCTGAAAACTTAAAAAGACGTCCAGAAGGGAATGGGATTTTTTTTAATACATTGTTTCAGGGCTTAATCAAGAATAGATACCATGAAGAGTTTTGGGACAATAAAGAATATCTAATCTTTGATATTAACATTTTTGATTCTTTGTTAAATATAAAGAGTACAGTGAAAAATGAGTCCAATAGATCCGGTAATACTCCTCAGGCTTTAAGTTATAAGTACTATTTTCAAAAGATAAAATTTTGATGGCAAATATTTTATTCGATATCCAGCCTGCCAAGGGGCATATCCATGCCACTTTGAAAATGGCTAAATTGCTAAAACAGGCAGGGCATCATATATCCTTTGCCTTGCCTGAAATTTTTTGGACGGACGTAAAAAAGCATGGTTTCGATGGAGTTTCGGCAGTGCCAGTCCCTCGTTTAATCGAAAAAGCTGTATTGGCTTCTGGCAAAACGTCCCTGTATGGCACAGAAGAAAAGGAAGATGAACTCTCGGATTTCAGGATCAATATGAGGCAAAAATCGCCTGACCTGGTACTTTTGGATGAGCAAAATTCATACAAAGCCATTT
>CAIVCR010000116.1 GCA_903904515.1 uncultured Bacteroidia bacterium | reverse complement strand
TCAGAACCAAATGCGGCGCAACTCATTGTGAATTATACAACTGCCATAGCCAATGGTTTCGTCAAGGATGAATTCAGTCAGAACCAGAAACTCCCGGGGGTCGAAATCAAGGTAAGGATGCTTTTCAACGAAGATATGCGCGATGCCTACAATTTTATTCCCGGGTTAATCGCGGTAATCCTGATGCTTATCTCTGCGATGATGACCGCAATAACAATCACCCGGGAAAAGGAGACCGGGACGATGGAGATCCTGCTCGCCTCACCGTTGAAACCCATTCAGATTATTCTCGGGAAGGTGGTTCCTTATATGATTCTCTCCATCGTCAATGCGCTTGTTGTTCTACTTTTGGGATATTTTGTTTTCGAAGTCCCTGTAGTGGGAAGTCTGGCCTTATTGTTGGGCGAAATTCTCCTGTTCATCTTCCTGGCGCTCTCCCTGGGTATTCTGATTTCAACGTTTGTGGACAATCAGGTAACGGCGCTGGCCATGTCTGGATTCGTACTGATGTTGCCCAGCATCCTCCTTTCCGGATTCATCTTTCCGGTAAAGAATATGCCAGTACCTCTGCAGATTTTGTCAAATTTGATCCCTCCTCGGTGGTTTATCGAAATTAACCGGACAGTGATGCTTAAAGGGGGCGGACTCGAGGCAATCTGGCCGAACACCTTGATCCTGCTGGGAATGTCAGTGCTTTTTATTTTTATAAGTATCCGGAAATTTAAAATCCGTCTTCAATAACCGACTATGCGAACACTATTTTATATTCTACAGAAAGAGTTTATCCAGATCTTTCGCAACAAATCGATGTTGCCTATCATTTTTGTGATGCCGCTGGTGCAAATGCTCGTGCTTGTTTTTGCAGCTACCAACGAACTGCGACAAGTCGATCTGGCAATCGTCGATTTCGATCATTCGGTCGCTTCGCGTGAGATGGTTACCGGAATCAAGGGAAATCCGTTTTTTAAAGTGAAGCAGAATCCTGAAAATACATCTGATGCTGAAGATCTCCTGATCGGGAATAAGATAGATCTTGCCCTGGTTATTCCAAGGTATTTCGACAAAGATC
The DNA here is from genome assembly GCA_903904515.1 of uncultured Bacteroidia bacterium. Lineage (GTDB taxonomy): Bacteria > Bacteroidota > Bacteroidia > Bacteroidales > Prolixibacteraceae > JAAFHB01. Next base: position 545 of record CAIVCR010000116.1, on the reverse strand, counting down.
TAAAAACAAACAAACATGCTGATGTACAGGTGCTTGTTGATGCAGTAAACGGAAATGCCGCGCAGCTTTCTTTGGGATACCTCTCAACGGTCATCGGATCATACAGCGCCGGTGTGTTGAACAGCGGGGTTAAACCCGCATTCCGGCCAATGAAAACCGTCGATATTAAACCTACCTACTGGTTTAATCCGGAACTCAATTATAAATACTACATGGCACCGGGGATTCTCGTGGTTTTAATTACTGTGGTTGGGATGTTGCTCGGTGGGATGAACCTTGTCCGGGAAAAAGAGCTGGGAACGATAGAACAGATAAACGTTACTCCACTCAAAAAATGGCAGTTCATTGCCGGTAAGCTCCTCCCCTTCCTTGTTATCGGCCTTTTTGATCTTGGATTTGGATTGCTCGTTGCACGGCTTGCCTTTAATATTCCAATCCGGGGAAGTTTATTATTGCTCTTCAGCCTCGCATCAATTTACCTGGTCCTGGTATTGTCATGGGGATTATTTATCTCAACAATCAGTGATACCCAGCAACAGGCCACC
>CAIVCR010000115.1 GCA_903904515.1 uncultured Bacteroidia bacterium | reverse complement strand
GGAACAGCAAACGGAGGGGTGGATGCAACCACTACGATAACATTTAATATCAATGTAAATTCAGTGAACAATGTGCCATCCTTTGCGACAGGAACGGATCAGACAGTTTTGGAAGATGCAGGATCGCAAACCGTCACAGCCTGGGCAACAGCCATGAGTGCAGGGCCGGCCAACGAATCGGCACAAACACTCACCTTTCAGGTTACCAACGATAACAACGCACTGTTCAGCACCCAGCCAGCGATTGACAAGACGACTGGCAATCTGACGTACACTCCTGCAGCAAATATCAATGGATCGGCAACTGTTTCCGTCGTTCTCAGTGATAATGGGGGAACGGCAAACGGAGGGGTGGATGCAACCACTGCAATAACATTTAATATCAATGTAACTTCAGTAAACGATGTCCCAACCTTTACTTCCGGAATTGATCAGACCGTTTTAGAAGACGCAGGATCACAAACCGCTACTGCCTGGGCAACGGCAATTAGCTCTGGTCCTGCTAACGAATCCGCGCAGACACTCACCTTCCAGGTTACAAATGATAACAACGCGCTGTTCAGTACCCAGCCGGCGATTGACCCGACTACAGGCAACCTGACCTACACTCCGGCAGCAAATGCCTTCGGAACTGCAAACGTTTCGGTTGTTCTCAGTGATAATGGAGGAACGGCAAACGGAGGAGTGGATGCAACCACTACAATAACATTTAATATCAATATAAGTACAGTAAACGATGTGCCAACCTTTACTGCCGGAACGGATCAGACTATACTGGAAGATACAGGATCGCAAACCGTTACTGCCTGGGCAACAACCATAAGTGCAGGGCCGGCCAACGAATCGGCGCAGACACTCACCTTCCAGGTTACAAACAATAACAACGCGTTGTTCAGTATACAGCCGGCGATTGACCCAACTACGGGCAACCTGACCTATACTCCGGCAGCCAATATCAATGGATCGGCAATTGTCTCGGTTGTTCTCAGTGATAATGGCGGAACGATAAATGGAGGGGTGGATGCAACAACTGCACTTACCTTCACCATCCGTATAACTGCTGTAAATTATGCACCAACATTTACTGCAGGAAAGGATCAGACAGTTTTGGAAGATACAGGATCACAAACCGTTACTGCCTGGGCAAAAGCCATAAGTGCAGGGCCTGACAATGAATCCGATCAGACGCTTACCTTTCAGGTTACAAACGATAATAATGCGTTATTCAGTACCCAGCCTTCGATTGATCAAACTACCGGAAACCTGACTTACGCTTCTGCAGCAAATGCATTTGGAGTAGCAAAGGTCTCGGTTATTCTGAAAGATAATGGAGGAACAGCAAACGGGGGGGCGGATGAATCTGCTGTAATACTGTTCAGTATCCATGTTACACCCGTGAATGATCCACCAGCTACATCCGATTTTAGTGTTCAGACTAAAGCTGACCAACCTTTTATTTTTAGTGCAGCATTATTCCCATTTCAGAACCCTGAAGAGCCAACGGATAAACTATCTGCAGTGATCTTAGAATTGCCGGCAACAGGGGGTTCTGTTCAATATTTTGGAAAAACAATAGCCGGTCAACATACAATTCCTGCAGACTCATTAATTCAGGTTGCCTTTATCCCTGATGCAAGCTTAACAGGAGAAAATGGCGGAGTAATTTCTTTCAGCGTTCTTGATAACAATAGCACTTCTGCTTCTAATGGAATTGCAAAAAGTGAAGTTTCACATATATCTGTTAATCTATTGCATGTTAATCATGCTCCGCAAGTTCAGAATCCCTTGGCGGATATTCAGGCAGATGAATTTAGTGAGTTTGATTTTAGTGCCAGTTCAAGTATTTTTAAAGACGCGGATGGTGACCCTCTTTCGATACAGGTTCAGATTCTTTCAGGGAACTGGGTGCAGAGCATTTCAAGTGATCATATCTCCGGATTTCCGCTTCCCGATTCGGATAATCAGTCTGAAATTTTAATCCGGGCTACCGATACCCAAGGTGCATATATTGAAACAAGCTTCAGAATTACCATTTTAAGAAAGATTAGACCTTTGATTTATGGTCAGATAACAAGTCAATTAGCGCTACCAGCTTCATTGAATGTAGTCTTGCTGGGTTTAACCGTTAAGAAAATCGATTCACTTGCCACTGTCACAACTGTCGGTCATGATTACTATTTCTTTGAAAAAGTACCGGTTGGACAGTACATTATTAAAGCAATAAATACAAATAGAACCGAGTCTCCGCTAATTATTTCGACCTATTATGAGTCGACAACCGATTGGGCCAAGGCGACAACCGTAATGGTGAATGAGACATCGGTGAATAAAGCAAATATCAGGATGTTAGTCAATCCAATAACTTCAGGTATAGGATCTGCTTCCGGAAAATTGCGAATTACAAACACTGTTTCACCAGTTCGATCCGTAACAATCACACAGGAAAATCTGGGCGATCCGTTTCCTTTTGCAGATGTATTCTTAACCATAAAAGGTGCGGATAGTCCATTCATCAGTACTCAGACAGGCCCGGACGGATCTTTTCTGTTTGAAAATGTTCCGGTTGGAGATTATACTGTTTCAGTTCAATTACCTGGATTTACCTCATTAAGTCAGTATACTATAACCATCGGCATTGACGCTAAAAGTTATGATAATCTAAATTTCCTGGCTTACCTTGGCAATGAAGTTGTAACTTATATTCCCACTTATAAAAAGTCAGACATAATTCTTTATCCGAATCCAACTTCTGGAATTATTAATCTGCGAAGCAATATTACGGAAAAAACACTCCTTATAACTGTCATTAGCATGACCGGACAAGTTATGATGCAAAATCAGTTTGAGAATGCTGAGTTGATCCAATTTGACATTGGAAGCCTGGTTTCTTCAACCTATCTCATCACAATCAGGGCTGGAAACAGCGAAAATACGTACCATGTTATACTGGTAAAATAGCCATGATTGTGAAATTAAAAAGCGAGAATGAAAAGATCAGGATGGCAAGTCCATCAGACGTTTAAAAAATAAATAAGATCCGTATGAAAACATCTAAAATCTGATAAACCGGTCCTGAATTCAGCACAAACGGAAAACGTTTGCATTTTACATCTGTATTTTATAAAAGTCAAATATGTATTTTTGACTCTATAATTATTTAATTACCTGAAAAATGGAAATTAGTTATCGAAAAATTGAAGATTCAGATCTGCCATTTCTAAAAGAAGTTTACAAAAGTACACGGGAAGAAGAGATGCAATTAGTAGATTGGCCGGAACAACAAATAGAGCAGTTTATAAACCAGCAGTTCGAATCTCAGCACGATTATTATAAACAGGTATACAATGAAGCCACCTTTGAAATAATTAATTGGGGAAGCGAACCCGTAGGGCGGTTATATCTCTGGGAATCAGACCAGCAAATAAGGATCGTTGACATTTCACTTTTACCTTCTTTTCGAAACTATGGAATCGGAAGCAGAATTCTCCAAAGCCTGATAGAAAAATCTGACATCAGTTCAAAAGTGCTTAGCATTCATGTTGAATATTATAATAAGGCGCTTCAGTTATATCAACGCTTAGGATTTGAACAGAAAGATCAAACAGGTGTTTATTTCTATATGGAGCGAAAGCCTCAAAAATCTTAGACCGTTCTGTTTGTAATCAATTATAGTTCTGAATGCACTTTCCGGCGAAATCAACTGCTCAGACAAAGATTTGCATCAGCACAAAAGGTGCAGCAATTTACAATCGATGAAAATAAAATATATAAGTGCGATTGAAAATCGCAGCACCCAACTTTTTTCACCCAATGTTTGTTATAACCGATATCACCTCAGCCTTTTTCCGGGTTCATGATGGTGTATCAACAAAATCTTCTGCTAACTTTCAAACTATTTTAATTATGATTTCTGCTCAATCAGCTTCCGATCTTTCAGTTCATGGTAATCCGATAAGTCAGATGTTTAAACAGCCCTCAAGTGCCAAAGAATGGGAACAATATATGCTTTCACAAGAGCAAATCGATTTGTTTACAAAACAAGGTTTTATCTCAGGAATAAAAATCCTCAACAATGAACAGGTGGAGATTCTGAATAATGAACTTACCCATTTTCAATCCTTAACCACGGAGGAGAAAGCACTGTTTTATCATTATGAGACCAATGAGTCCGAAGATCCTGAAAAAGTTCTCTTCCATGCTTTAGGGGCCTGGCGGGTCACCCCAGGATTCCATGATCTGCTGTGGGCACCGGCTTTCCGGATGGCGGCATACCAGCTTATGGGACGATCGTACCGCCTCTTCCACGATCAGCTATTTTGTAAACCAGCCAGACACGGAGGAGTAGTAGCCTGGCATCAGGATTTCTCGTACTGGACCTTCACCAAACCGATGCACCACCTTACCTGCTGGATTGGTTTAGACGATACAACAAAGGAAAACGGATGTCTATATTATGTTCCGGGGAGTCATAATTGGGGTTTACTTCCGGTAACCGGATTAACCGGCGATATGGATGCAGTCAGGACTGTATTAAATGAAGAACAATTAGCAATTTTTGAAAACAGGGTTGCCAATGAGCTGCCCAAAGGGTATGCCAGCTTCCACCATCCGTTAACCATGCACGGTTCGTATTCCAATCTTTCCGACCGACCCCGCAGAGCAACTGTAATTAACACAATGGATCATAGCACGTTAGGGAACCTTGCAGGATATGCACGTCTGGACGCGTTAAAAAGCTTCCCCGAAATGATCCACGATAAACCTCTCGACAGTCAGTTCTTCCCACTCCTGTTTGACGGGGATAAAGAATTGGAAGCCATGGGGCATGAAATTCCAAGAGTAAATTTCGAATAAACGGCTAACTGATTAATTCATAAGGGGACCTAATGATTACCCGGATTAAAAATCTTTGCGTAATTTTAACCGCACCTGAATTACTCTTAAAGATGAAGAAATATCACCTGATTTTCCTGTTACTTCTTAACTGTTTTGGTCTGAACGCTCAAAACGCAAGTCAACCCATTATCAGAATGGGAGACACAAATGTTAAATCGTTCGATGCCGGATGGCTGTTTAACCGTTATGGTTTGCAACCTGATGGAACAACGGTTACTGAACCGCAAAATCAGGAATCGGAAAAATTAACCGATACAGACTGGCGGAAACTCGATCTGCCGCATGACTGGGCAATCGAAGGGCCCTTCAGGCTGGAACTTACCGGCGAAACGGGTAAATTGCCATGGAAAGGGATAGGCTGGTACCGAAAACATTTTGTGGTCCCTGCCACTGATACCGGAAAACAGCTATTCCTCGATTTCGACGGAGCAATGGCTTATGCCCAAATCTGGCTCAACGGTCAGTATGTGGGCACCTGGCCTTACGGATATAATTCTTTCCGTATGGATCTGACCCCATTCGTGCAGTTTGGAAAAGAGAATGTGGTTGCAGTCCGTTTGGATACCGAAAAATGGGATTCACGCTGGTATCCGGGAGCAGGCATTTACCGCCATGTGTGGATGGTAAAAACCAATCCTGTTCATGTGGGACATTGGGGAACATCCATAACCACACCCGAAATCTCGGACCTCTCGACAACAGTTAAGATGGATATGACTGTTGAAAATCAAGGGAAAGATGCGGTTGAAGCAACTCTCCGGACAGAGATTTTCGAACTTGGAAGCAACAATAAACCTGGAATTAAAGTGGCCTCCTTTAACTCTTCAGTCCTCAAAATTGAAGCGGGTAAAAATGGCATTGTACAAACTCAAGCCCAAATTAAGAATCCTAAACGATGGGACATCATTTCACCATGCAGGTATTTGGCTAAAACATCAGTAAGTGTTGGCGGCAAAATTATTGATACCTACAACACCCCTTTTGGAATCAGAACCATTGAGTTTACTGCCAGGAATGGCTTCCTGTTGAACGGTCGCCGGGTAGAGATCCAGGGGACGTGTAACCACCACGATTTAGGCTCTTTGGGTGCAGCCATCAACACCAGCGCCTTGCGCCGGCAATTGACAATCCTCAAAGATATGGGCTGTAACTCATTACGCACCTCACACAATCCTCCCGCTCCTGAACTGCTTGAACTGGCCGATCAAATGGGTTTCCTGGTGTGGGACGAAGCCTTCGACTGCTGGAAAAACGGGAAGAAAAAACTGGACTACAATAAGCTTTATGAAGAGTGGCATGAAAAAGACCTGAAGGCAATGATTCACCGCGACAGGAATCACCCATCGGTATTTATCTGGTCAATTGGTAACGAGGTGATGGATCAGTGCGATGTAGAGATGACCAAACACCTGGCCGGAATTGTACGCAGTGAAGATCCTACCAGACCTGTTTCAAACGGGTATAATGATCCTGACGGGAGCCGTGAAGTTGGTGCCCCCGTTTCATTGGATATCATGGGAGTTAACTATTTTTTCAACTCGCAACCTAAATGGGATGCTGATCCACGCTATTCGAATAAACCCACACTGGGGAGCGAAACATCTTCGTGTGTAACTTCAAGGGGTGAATATTTCTTTGGCACAGACTATAAAAACTGGCAGATCTCATCGTATGATTATGCCAGGCCCGACTGGGGATGCAATCCCGATGAGCAGTTCCGAACCAATGCCAGATACCCCAATTTATTGGGTGAATATGTGTGGACCGGATTTGATTATCTGGGTGAACCGACACCCTACAATTCGGACGAGACCAACCTGCTGAATTTCCGCAACGATCCTTCCAAACGGGCTGAGCTGGAGAAAAAGATGGAAGAGCTCCGTAAAATCAAGGCGCCATCAAGAAGCAGCTATTTCGGCATTGTTGACCTTGCAGGATTCCCTAAAGACCGGTTTTATCTGTACCAGTCACATTGGCGTCCCGATTTTCCGATGGCCCATATCCTGCCTCACTGGAACTGGAGCGAGCGTCTGGATTCGATAACACCTGTCCATGTATACACTTCGGGAGATGAGGCTGAGCTTTTTTTAAACGGGAAGAGTCTTGGACGAAAAATCAAAAAAGCGGGACAGGATTTCCGTCTGGTATGGGACAATGTAAAATATGCACCTGGTGTGATAAATGTAGTTGCCTACAAAAACGGCAAAAAATGGGCCACCGATGAAGTAAAAACGACCGGTCCGGCAGCAAAACTAACCCTCTCAGCTAATCGCACTTCAATCACATCGGATGGATCAGATCTGGTATATATTACAGTGAAAGTCCAGGATAAAGATGGACATACAGTCCCCCGCTCAAAACCCCTGATCAAATTTGAGATCAAAGGTCCGGGAGAAATTGTCTCCACAGATAACGGTGATGCCACAAGTTTTGTCCCCTTTCAGAGTCACGAAAGGGCGGCTTTCAATGGAATGGCACTCGTAATTGTAAAAGCTAAAAAAGGGGCAACGGGAAATTTTGCAATCACTGCATCTGGCAATGAACTTCAAAGCAGTACAATAGAGCTAAAAACAACAACTAATTAAAATGTTATTTTCACTGCTGATGATTGAATATTAAATCAAAAATTATTTATTATTGCATTAACCATTTGATGCGTATACCTTATGAATCTGATCACCAATAAACAGGAATATTCCTGGTTAAAAAAGATTTCGCTTCAGTTTATCAGTGAATTGGAGTTTGAAAAGCTTGAGAGATCATCGGTTAAACTGAATTTCAAAAAAGGGGAAACTATCCTGAAACAGGGAGGAATTCCCACTCATATTGTTTATCTTGAAAAAGGGATCGTAAAGTTTAATTTCGAAAACGAGGTCGGTAAAAACCTGATTATTGCTATCGTCTCGGCTCCGAAAATATTAGGTGGTGCCAATCTTTTTTACAAGGACAATAACCTGTTTTCATTTGTTGCCGTCGAGGATTGTGAGGCTATTTTAATGGATTCAAAAGTGCTGGAGAATATCCTCATGGACAATTCAAGATTTGCCATGATGATGTTTCAGATAGCATCAGAAATGTTCAAAAAGGCTATAATGAACTTTATAAGCCTGGCTCACAAGCAAAAAGAGGGAAGAATTGCAGATATCATCCTATACCTTGCCGCAGAGGTTTACAATCAAAATCGTTTTATTCTTTCTTTGACTAGAAAAGAGCTTTCTGAATTTGCGGGATGTTCCACCGAAAATGTGATCATGACCCTGTCGCGGTGGCAGACAGATAAAATTATCGCTATGGAAGGGAAGAAATTCGAGATCCTTGACCTCGCGAAGTTGCAATATATCAGCAAAATAGGATAACCATGTTAACTCAGAAAACCAGATATTCCATCCTTGCTTTGGTAAGGCTCGCCAAAGAATTTGGCAAAGGGACCCTGATGATCAATGAGATTGCTGAAAGTGAGAAGATTCCAAAAAGGTTTCTGGAGACGATCCTGCTTGAACTCAAAAATAATGGTTATCTGGCAAGTAAACTTGGCAAAAGTGGTGGTTACTACCTGATCAAAAACCCCGAAGAAATAACCCTGCTTGAAATTGTCAGGCTGACAGAAGGAAGTATTGCCTTGCTCCGATGCACTTCGGTGAAGTATTACGAACCATGTGACCATTGCAAAGACGAAATGACCTGCACAATCCGTAACACCTTCAAAGATATTCGGGATTATACGTTTAACAAACTGGAGCAAACTTCGCTTGCCATGCTGGCCATGGACGCAGAATCACCAACCTTTTAATTCTGACCGGTTCGGGTCGATAATCAAATTACGACATTATTAGAACACTGATGACACTGATTGAACAGATCTTCACGGATTGTATCCAAAATCAGTGTTTATCAGTCAGATCAGTGTTATCCGTGTTCCACTTTTTTTCTTTGATAAATTCCCTCATAAAGACTCCATTAAATATTGTATTGCGTAGATGCGTGAAAAAAAAGTGACCCGCCAGGTGTGGGCCGATAATCAAATTACGACATTATTAGAACACTGATGACACTGATTGAACAGATCTTCACGGATTGTATCCAAAATCAGTGTTTCATAAACCGTCTTGCCCAGTTCATCACATTGGATGGCGGGCGGTTTGCTTTGAGTTCATCTTCCATAAATTGCATAAAGGGATCAACATGCGAGAAGAACTTTTTATAGCCGCTGCAAAGGTAATTCAACCCCGGTTCACCATCCTTGCTCTTCAGAAAACGGTGTTTTGGACATTCACCATGGCAGGCAAACCGATATTCACATTTCATACATTGCTGCGGGAGCCCCTTTAATTTGTTTTGACCGAACTCCTGCTGCTTTTCCGACTGAACCAGCCCAAAAAGGGTTTTATCCCTGATGTTTCCCAGTTTATATTCAGGATAAACATAATGGTCACACGAATAAACATCCCCGTTGTGTTCAACAACAACAGCCTCGCCACAGGTTTTGGAGAAGACACAAATCCCCGCAGGTTCGCCAACCCAGTTAGCCAGGGCTGAATCAAACTGTGAAACATACACGCTGCCAACATCGCGCAATACCCATTCGTTAAAAATGGTGATTAAGAAATTGCCAAAATCCTCCGGACGAACAGACCAATCGGTTACGTATGAATCGGTGTCATCCGGTCCAACAAGATTCAGACTTTCAGGATCAGGGGTGTTTTTTGTTCGTTCAACGATAGGAATAAACTGCAGGAAACCACTTCCAATGAATTTGAGAAAATTATAGATCTCAAGAGCATGCCGGGCGTTTTGCCGGTGAACCACAGTTAAGGTATTAAACTCGACCTGATGCTTTTTTAATAAGAGGATACCCATCATCACTTTATCGAATGATGGCGAACCATTTCGAAAGGGGCGGAAGGCATCGTGGATATGTTTTGGGCCGTCGATAGAGATGCCCACCAGGAAGTTGTGTTTCTTAAAAAAAGCACACCACTCGTCATCTAAGAGCGTCCCGTTGGTTTGAAATGAATTCTCTATCTTTTTCCCGGCAGCATACTTTTTTTGCAGGGCAATTATATTTTTAAAATAGTCAAGACCCAATAACGTAGGTTCGCCACCCTGCCAAACAAATTGGATTGTATTTACCTGCTGAACACCAATGTATTGTTTCACAAACTTATCCAGCAATTCATCACTCATCCGGAACGAACCGGTATCCTTATAAAGCTTTTGTTTTTCGAGGTAATAGCAGTAGGTACAGTTTAAATTACATGCCGGACCAATGGGTTTTGCCATTGCCTGGAACGAAAACGGTTTAATTGTGAAAGCCATTTCAGGATATTTTATGAATTTAATAGTGATAAAATCGCAGTGAATATACGATTTATCAGGGAAAGCATTAGTTATCTGCCACAGCTCTGAATC
>CAIVCR010000114.1 GCA_903904515.1 uncultured Bacteroidia bacterium | reverse complement strand
CCAAGGGCGTTGACGCTGCCAAGAAGAACCTCGTGAAGGTGCCCGTTATTAACGGAACGATCCCTCATACCCAGGAAGCAAAATTCGGCGGAGCAAACGTTCTGCTTAAACCTGCTTCTTCAGGAACAGGAGTTAAGGCAGGGGGTGCTATGCGCGCCGTGCTTGAAAGTGTTGGGGTACATGATATCTTGGCCAAATCAAAAGGATCATCTAACCCTCACAACCTGGTGAAGGCTACCTTTGCAGCATTGCTCGAATTACGCGATGCCTATACCGTAGCTGAACATCGTGGTGTAGCGCTGGATAAAGTGTTTAACGGATAATTTAAAAAAAAATGGCAAAGATTCGTATTACACAGTGGAAGAGTGCTATAGGTGCTACTAAGGCACAGAAAAGAATAATGGCATCTCTCGGTTTAGGTAAATTAAACCGTCCAGTGGAACACCAGGCTGTTCCCGAAGTTTTAGGTATGGTAAGAAAACTACAACACCTTTTAAGGGTTGAAGAAGTTAACGAATAATATTCTTTAGATATGGAATTGCATAATTTAAAACCTGCAGAAGGTTCCACCAAGAAAGAGAAACGGATCGGTCGTGGACAAGGTTCCGGTCACGGTGGCACTTCAACCCGCGGACACAAAGGGGCTAAATCCAGGTCAGGTTATAAATCGAAACGGAGTTTTCAGGGCGGTCAGATGCCTCTGCAACGTACCGTACCAAAATTCGGTTTTAGAAATGTGAACAGGGTGGAATATAAAGGTGTCAATCTTAGCTCTTTACAATTAATGGCTGAAGCAAACAGCCTGACTATTATCGACTTTCAGTCCTTGCAGGATGCCGGCTTTGCCGGGAAAAACGATAAAGTTAAAATTCTTGGAAAAGGCGAACTGAAATTGAAACTGAACGTAACAGCTCATGCATTCTCAAAAAGTGCCAAAGAGGCCATTGAGAAACTTGAAGGAACTACAGAAATACTTTAAACCGGATGAAAAAACTAATCGAGACTCTTAAGAACATCTATAAAATTGAGGATTTAAGGTCACGGCTTGGATTGACACTCTTGCTCCTGGCGGTTTACCGTTTTGGCTCTTTTGTCATCCTTCCCGGGATTGATCCAAATCCTGCAAATTTTGAATCGTTAAGAAGTCAAACTTCAGACGGGATTCTTGGATTATTAAACATGTTCTCAGGTGGCGCTTTTTCCAATGCATCAATTTTTGCGTTGGGAATTATGCCGTATATCAGTGCCTCGATCGTAATCCAGCTTATGGGTTTTGCAGTTCCTTATATTCAGCGTCTTCAAAAAGAGGGTGAATCAGGACGTCGCAAAATCAACCAGATGACCCGTTATCTGACGGTTATCATTCTGGTGTTCCAGGGCTGGGCTTATTTGGCTAATTTACGCTTCCAGTTACCGGAATCGGCCTTTGTTATGGGGAGCTTCTCATTTAATGTGAGTTCTACCATTGTATTGGCTGCCGGATCCATGTTTATCATGTGGCTGGGTGAGCGTATTACTGATAAAGGTATCGGAAACGGAATCTCCATGATCATCATGATCGGGATTATTGCCCGCCTTCCGCACTCGCTGGTTCAGGAATTTGCAAGCAGATTGGCAGAACAAGGTAAGGGTTTTATCATGATCATTATCGAATTGGTTATCTTCCTTTTCGTGATCGCTGCTACTATCCTGCTGGTTCAGGGAACTCGTAAAGTTCCGGTTCAGTACGCTAAACGGATTGTTGGAAATCGTCAGTACGGCGGTGTCCGTCAGTACATCCCGTTGAAAGTTAATGCGGCTGGTGTAATGCCAATCATCTTTGCTCAGGCTATCATGTTTGTTCCAATAAGCCTTGCCGGTTTATTTGGCTCAGAAACCATGAGCAGAATGATGTCTTCATTTTCTGACTATACCGGATTTACCTATAACATTACGATGTTTTTGATGGTCATAATCTTCACCTATTTCTACACGGCCATTACGGTTAATCCAAACCAGATGTCGGATGATATGAAAAAGAACGGTGGATTTATTCCGGGTATCAAACCTGGGAAGAGGACTTCTGAGTATCTTGACACCATTATGTCAAGAATTACTTTGCCGGGTTCGATCTTTTTAGGATTGATCACAATTCTTCCCGCTTTTGCAATGGGTCTTGGTGTAAATTCAGGATTTGCCCATTTCTTTGGCGGAACATCGTTGCTGATCCTTGTAGGGGTTATTCTTGATACACTTCAGCAGGTCGAAAGTCATTTGCTGATGCGTCACTATGACGGTTTATTAAAATCTGGTCGTATTAAAGGACGTACCGGAGCCTGATCGGTTTTTCCCGGGATACCGGGAGAAGTTGATAAGGCTTTGTCATTGGCTAGTTAGCTGAAAAGCATTATATAATCAGTTCTGATTCAAAGTAAAAGAATTAAACTGATGCGTTCTGTGAAAAGTTTTTGAGAATCATCGGTTTTTGATGTACTCTGTTTCTTTAGCGATTTTACCCTTTTCCTTTTACCGGAGGAGAGCAAGTCCCGGAAATTGTTTCGTTACGATTGTGGCCATTTATCTGCTGGCATTGCAAGCGCGGCAAAGCGAAACCTGCAGTGGGTGTAACTACCTCTGTCGTTAGTACATCTGAAAAAGCAAGTTATTTTTTTAATAACTGATTTCTCACTAATTTTGTGGACGTTTTTTGAATCGCCTTAGGGCGAAAAGTGAGAGTTTACAGGTCTTCAACACATTACAATAATTCTGGAGAAGTAATAAGTTTCTATGTCAAAACAAGCATTTATAGAACAAGACGGAACCATAATTGAAGCATTGTCTAATGCAATGTTTCGGGTGGAATTACAGAACGGTCATGTCATCACGGCCCATATCTCGGGTAAGATGCGCATGCACTATATCAAGATTCTCCCCGGTGACAAGGTAAAGGTTGAAATGTCTCCTTACGACTTGAGCAAAGGGAGGATATCTTTCAGATACAAAAATTAAAACGTAGGAATATGAAAGTAAGGGCATCTATTAAAAAACGTAGTGCAGATTGTAAGATTGTCAGCCGTAAAGGGCGT
>CAIVCR010000113.1 GCA_903904515.1 uncultured Bacteroidia bacterium | reverse complement strand
GGCGATATTACCCAAGTGAGAAAACTTGGCAATGTGAGCCGCAATTTCAACACTCGCATTGGTATTGCGATTGCGGGTTTGCCTGCATTCAAGGAAATTCTTCACATGATTCCTTAAACCTTCGCCTGTTCCCTTGACGAGGGGAACAGCTTCCATCCGCTTTTTGCCATCCACTACTTCAGGAATTACTTCCCAGCCACCGCGATCCACAACCAGGGTACCGTTTTCGCCAACAAACCCCAAACCATGACTACGACCATACCCGCCATCGTTAATTCCGATCGCATGATCCCATATCACATTAAATCCGTCAAATTCATAGATGGTCTGAAGGCTGTCAGGTGTTTCACAGGCATCAGTAGGGTAGCCATATTTCCCACCCATTGCCATGATCGATTTAGGGGTAGTGACATCCATTCCGAATAATGCAAAATCGAGCAGGTGGACACCCCAGTCGGTCATCAGGCCACCGGCATAATCCCAAAACCAACGAAAGGTAAAATGGAAACGGTTCCTGTTAAACGGACGACTGTGTGCCGGCCCAAGCCACATATCATAATCTACACCAGCAGGTACAGGTTCATCTGCCAGAACAGGGATTGATGGGCACCATCCCTGATAGGAAGAGACACGGACCAACCTGATTTTGCCCAATTTTCCCGAACGGATAAAATCGACAGCGCTCAGCCAGTGTGGATCACTGCGCTGCCACTGCCCTACCTGAACAACTGCTTTATGTTTCTGAGCTGCTTTAACCATCAGATTACACTCTTCAATCGAGTTCCCCAATGGCTTTTCGCAATAAACGTCTTTTCCTGCTTCACAGGCAGCAATCATAATCAGACAATGCCAATGGTCAGGAGTACCAATAATAACAACATCAACATCTTTATTTTCGATGAGTTTTCGCCAATCCTTATAGAGATTTGCCGGTTTTTTTCCACGGATTGCTTCAACATCAGCAGCACGCCTGTTCAATACGCTTTCATCGATATCACATAATGCAATGCACTCAACCTGTGGATTTTCAAGAAAAGTCTTCAAATCTGAAAATCCCATTCCATTGCAGCCAACAAGCCCTACATTAACCTTATTGCCTGCAGCACATGAGGCCATCGTGCTTGATAACGAGGAGACCAGAGTAATACCCGCAGCAGCTGTTCCGCTGCTCTTTAAGAATGTTCTTCGTGATGTCATGGATTGAGTTTTTAAGACCGCTAAAAATAGGGAATTATTCAATCGTGTGAACTTTTATTAAGGTTATTTAGTATATTTATTAACTCCTATGAAATCAGACATATATTAACTAAAATAGCCATTTGATGATTTGTAAAGGAGAACTATTTTTTTCACAAGGACATATCTGACAATACCATGATCTACTCCTCTAAGGCCGATATTGTACCATTTTTGAAGGGACTTGTACAAAGTTTGCAACCCTATTCCCAATCCAATGAAGTGCAAATCTCATTTTCAACCGGCATAAAGAGACAGGTTGTGCTTTACCAGCCATTTTTACTTTCTCAATCACTCGTCCAACTAATTTGTAATGTTATCAATTTGCTGCCCCCAAAAAGCAAAATTGAGATTCGTCTGCTTTATAGTGCTGACAATCAAAATTTAGAGATAGAAATTGAGAATTCAAGCATTAATCTTATTCGGGTAAATGAGGTTAAATCACAAACTAACTATTCATTTTCCGGATACCCGTTATCAAATGGTACGATCTACAAAATGGTTCTTTCTTTGCACAATCACAACTTTTCAACTGACCCAATAGCCCAAACCAATACATCGGGGAATAACCTTCCCCAATTTTATGCAGAAATTCAAAAGCGGTTACATTCTCATTTTACCAAGGCAGAAAAGCACCTTGCGACTCTTGAGCAGTTCAGACCAAAGGATGCGGCATTTATGCAACGGATAAATACGCTGATAAAAGTAAATCTCGAAAATGACAGTTTCGATACTGATGCTTTATGTAAAGCTATGTCACTGAGCAGGACACAACTGTTTCGCCGCTTGAAAACGCTGATCCGGCAGGCTCCGGCAAAATATATCAAAATCATGCGGCTGCAAAGAGCGAAAGAATTGCTGGAAACAACAGATATGACAGTCAGTGAAGTTGTATTTAAAACAGGATTTCAAACCCTGAGTCATTTCACAAATATTTTTCAGAAGCAATACGGCATATTGCCTTCTGTTTTTCGCCGCAGCAACAATTCTGCAACAAATGAATAAAAGATTGCAATAAACGGCCTAACTACCCGCTTGTTCCATAATGTAGTTTTGGTAAAACTTTAAATAACAACAAAATGGAACAACTTAAGCAAAACAAGGAATTTATTATCCGGTACATTAATGCGCTCAGCGGTGTTACAAAAACCAGAGAATTGATGGAGCAATATATGACCGATGAAGAATTGTTAGGACACATTGCTTTTTTTGATGCTGCATTTCCAAAATACGAAATGTTCGCCGATGAAATAACCGCGGAAGGCAACAGGGTTGTAGTCAGGGCAAGAATGAAAGGTTCCCACGAGGGTGAATTTAACGGGATCTTACCAACGCATCGAAAGGTTGAACTTCCGTTTGTAATCAGCTATGATATCGAAAACGGGAAAATCGTCCATCATTGGCTAATAGCCGATCAAATAGTTTTGATGGAACAATTGGGATTAATGAATGTGCCTTCCTAAGTAACAGAATCGTGTAATAATTCGTGGAAGGTGAAAGGTCGGCATAAGCGAAAAAGAAATTTACTTGGATTTCTTTAAATCAATATTTACACTCAAAAATTTCAATTTATGAAAACAATACTTTTTTGCCTAATAATGATCTCATTTTGCATTAGTTCTTATGGTCAAAAGAAAAGTCCCAATATCGAAGGTACCTGGAAAATGGTTCAATCTTGAACTATCAATGGGAGTAAATCCGTGATTGATTTCCCTGGGAAAAAGGTTGTCGATGAAACAAAAATCTGGTCAGGCAATAATTTCATGTTTATCGCCCGGGCCAAAACTGATACATTGGTTGAGGATGTCTATGGAGTAGGAACATATAAACTGCAAGGGAACAAGTATGAAGAAAATATCCGGATTATGAATTATAAACCGTGGGAAGGCAAAACGATATAAATGACTCTGGAAATAAAGAATGATACTCTTATCCAAACCTTTCCGGTTGATGATAAAGGTCAAATAGATAAAGATTGGGCCTGGATTGAAAAATATATTCAGATCAAAAAGTAAAGGCAACGGAGATTTTCCCTTTGTTCTAGATCCCTGTTTCGGGGAAACGTGCCTCTGCAGTATGCAGATCAGGCTATTCTTTAGTCCTGTTGCAAATCTAAAAAAAAACAGATTATGAAAATCCAAATTGAGAAATTTACAGTCCTGGTTTCAATTGTTGGAACAATGCTTTTTTCAATCGCTGTTTCTGCTCAAAAACCCTTTATTGATTGGGCAACCATCCCTACCGGTACCTTTACGATGGGAAGCCCATTAAATGAAGCTGAAAGAGATAGTAATGAAATCCAGCATCTTGTAACTCTAAGCGCCTTTAAAATGAGCAAGTACGAGGTAACAGTGAGGCAGTTCAAAGCATTTACTGACGCAACCGGGTACATTACGGATGCCGATAAGGGAACCGGCGGGAAAAGAGGGAGCGCAGAGTGGAAAAATTCCGGATTTGAGTTCCAGGAAGGAGTTAACTGGAAATGTGATGCCAAAGGAAATCTACGTCCTGAATCGGAATATAATAACCCTGTAATCCATGTGAGTTGGAATGATGCTGTTGCTTTTGCTACTTGGCTGGATTGCCGTCTGCCGACAGAAGCAGAGTGGGAGTATGCCTGCCGGGCCGGGACGTCAACAGCCTTTAGCACGGGCGATAACCTTACTGAATCTCAGGCCAATTACAATGGGAATTTTCCTTATAACAATAATGAGAAAGGTCAATACAGAGAAAAAACGATGCCGGTAGGAAGTTTTTCTCCAAATGCATGGGGATTATATGATATGCACGGTAATGTTTGGGAATGGTGCAGCGATTGGTTTGGAGAATATCCCGCCGGTGCACAAACCAATCCCAAGGGTCCTGAAACAGGAACATACCGTGTTGGACGCGGTGGGTGCTGGCGCTATGATGCACGATATGACCGGTCTGCATGCCGCTATTATACTGACCCTGACTATCGTTTTATCAACTCAGGTTTCCGCTTGGTTGCCTTATGATAACAGTTGTACGTCTTTATCTGTTTTATCAATCATAATATTCCAGCACTAGAGGAGGAATGATTGCCATACTTTCTAAAATTCGATTCATTCCAAAAAAAGAAAATTCTAACCTTAAATTATTTAAAGATGAATTTAGTTATTGGTTCAACAGGCATGGTTGGCAGCGAGGTCTGCCGGCTGCTCAAATCAAGAAATCTTCCCGTAAGGGGAAATGCAAAAATCATTTACCGGACTTATGATATGTGTCGCAAAGGGAGATTCTATAGATATGGAAAAAGTGCTGAGTAAATTCCAGATTACACTTACCTCGGTAAATGAGTTTGCACGGTCGATGGCTCAGGGGTAATAGATATAAACCTCGAAGGTTTTCGAAACCTTCGAGGTTTGGGTTATTTCACTACTTCCAAAATCGAATAAATTGCCAGTTCCGGAACGACAACTTTTGAAATGCCATTCTGAAAATCAATAATCAACGACTTGCCTTCAGGTTGCAGAATAATCTTCGCCGGCTTTTTAGGCGTATTGATACTAACCGTGAGGTTGTGCAACGGTGGTATCTCATCAAATCCAATTGCTTTTGCGTTGGTATGCTCTCCGGCAATATTCATCAGACTCACAAGCATTTTATCATTTTTCTGATTTACTGCTACATGCACCAAATGCGATCCGGTTACCTGAACAAGGGGATTGGGAAATAATTCATCGATCCTGTTGGAGATAAAATCCCTCAGTACATGAGATTTAAAATCGAGATAGGTGGAACCTGCATTAAAATAGACTCCGGTTACGCTCCCCTTCCCATACTGATTTACCGATGCCGAAATAGTTTGTCCTTTATTGCTCAAATCACTGCTGTTGTAAAAATTGGAGATGACCTTTGCACCTGGCAATAATTCTGCTGAAACCACCGAAGAGCCTATACCTCCAAGCTTGTTGGATGCTTCAATAAATAACTGGCTATCTTCTGCCTTGACCAATGATTTTATACTAAGTTCGTTGTCAAATAATTTGGTAGTCTCGTTGCCGATAATCAAAAGTTTACCTCCCTCATTTACGTAGTTATCAAGTTCCTCCTTGAATGAAGGCTCCATAAAATTGCATTCCGGAATGATAATCAGCGGATACTGGTTCATCCTTCCATGAAGGTGGTGCTCCATAAGGATTTCAACGGGATGCTGCCCATCCAGAACCAGGTTCATCGTCCCCTGTACCATTGACGAATTCCCTGAAAAGGGAGCCCTTGTATTTTTCTGATAATACGCTGTGGGATAAAGCAGTGCAATCTGAGGAATTGCCTTCGCCTTGTGCACATATTGCTGACGCGCCCGGCAAAAAGATGCAATTTCGGAAAGCATTGTTGCGAGCCAGGGCCTCAGGGACAAATCGCGGTTTTGCTGGAAATAAAACTGAACGCCGCCCCCCATTGCCATAATCTGTGTCGCCTCCTGCTCAAGCTGAACTGCAGATTTGACATTAAGCGGCATCCTGGCACCGTTCCATGAAAAGCCCCAGGCCATCAGGTCCCATGGCTTTCCCTGAGGTGCCAGGCAGCGTGCCTCAAAAGCTGAACGGTAGACTCCGTTTTGCGGGGTTACATCTCCCGAAAGATAGTCAACGCTTGTGTTTACCGGTTCCGGCATCATCGATGAGTAAGACCAGTTACTTGTAATCTGGAATGCCGGATTGTAAGCATGAATCGCATCAATATATTTTTTCAAGCGGTCACGGAAAAGCTGACGGTTATATTCCATCCATTTGGGATAATTCTCATCGCCAAATTTTTGGGGGATTACAGTGATTCCGGTTTCACGTGTGAAACGCTCAAGGGATGCTGCTCCATATTCGGGTTCCACGGCCCAGCAATCGCCGTCGATCCAGGCGCCGTCGACACCGTAGTCGCTGAGTTCCTTCATTTGAGGTATCAGAATCTGATCTAGATACGGGCTGAAAAAGGAGGTTTTCTCGGTACTTTTTGCTCCGTCAGCCTTAACAACAGCCCAGTCGGGATGTTCTTTGACTGCCTTGCCATCCCAAACACCCGAATAGTGCATAAACAGGGCTACATTATTCTTCGCGGTTACCTCCCTGAAAAGTTTAAGAGGATCCTTTTCAAAGCCCTTCACATGGTAACCTGCCTTGGTAGGATAGCTCGAAATTCCGGGGTGTCCCTTGCAGTCGATCTGTATAAAATCTGGACGCACCTTCGTAAGGAAGGTATCCACCATCTCAGTAGTGAGCGTCTTTCCGGCATCGGTAATATCCTCACTGGCGTGCAGATCGAAATGGATGCCGAAGAAACAATCGGCGCGTCGCAGTTTTTGAGGAGAATTAGCATTCTGGGCGGATGAACCCATGCCCGTTAAGGTAACTAATAGCAGGATAATCAGTTTAATTTTGTTCATAATGATTCAGATCAAAAAATTTAAAAAATTCTCTTTACTTATAACTTCAAATTCAGAATTGGGATAATTTGCTAACCAAATCTTTGGTGCACCGATTTTTCGTTGTTTCCATTTAAACTCATAACCAAATAACTTTCCATCCCGCTCTTCAACAAGGTCAATCTCTTGCCTGTGATAAGTACGCCAAAAATAATTATTGGAAAATATCCGTTTATATTCCTGTTTTTTTAATCGTTCGATAAAGAGAAAGTTCTCCCATAACATGCCAATATCATCTCGTTGATCAATAAGATTAAAATTATTGATTACTGCATTGCGAATTCCATTGTCAAAGAAATAGTAACGTGATGTCTTAGTGATTTCAGATCTTAGGTTGCGTGAAAAACCGCTAACTTTTTTGATAATAAAAGTTTTTTCCAATAAATCCAGATAACGTTCAACGCTTTGCTTGGCAATACCAAGATTATTACTCAACTCATTTAACGAAACTTCCTTCCCAATCTGAAAGGCTAGTAATTTTAATAAATCAGATAGCTTTGATGGATTCCGTATATTTTCCATCTCCAAAATATCCTTAAGCAGATAAGAATCTCTTATGGTTAACAGATATTCAATTTTATCTTCCTTTGATTTCGCATTCAGGACATCGGGATAACCACCATAGAGCAGTAGCTGTTCCAGCATTTGTGTAACTTCCATTCCGCCAAACTGCTGATAAAGTTCCAGCACCGAAATAGGATATAAGATTCGAATTTTATTTCGCCCGGTAAGTGGTTCCCCAATTTTATTGGACAAATCCAACGTCGAAGAACCAGTAACAATAACTTTTATATGAGGATGAGAATCAATAAGTAGCTTTAATCCATAGCCGATTTGAGGAATTCGTTGGGCTTCATCAATAAAAATAAGGTCGTAACTTCCCAGAAGGGTCGATATTTTTGTGAGTTCCTGTGATTCAAGCAATGCACGTAACTCCTGGTTGTCTCCGGTCCCGCTATAAATCTTACCCTTGAAGACGGAAATCATCGCACGAACCAATTCCGTTTTTCCCACCCGTCTTGGACCATAAAGTACGAACACTTTTCCAGGTTGAAAAAGTGAATCACTCATCTCTTCAAAAAAACGTTTAAACCATTGACTAACCATCTGATAATGTATTCCTAAATCAGAACAAAGATAGTGCAATTTTTTCAAATCTGGTTAATTCAGACACTAAACTTGCCAAATTAACGCAAATTTAGACACTTAAGTTGCCAAATTAACGCGAATTTGGATACTTTCTATTTCCAATTGACTAATTTAAAGACAATCTTTGAATAATCTCCCTTTTCGTATAAGACGCCAATTTTGTTTTTAGTTACTGCCACAATGTCGGAATAGGCTGCAAAATCCTTTTTATCGGGTCCAGAACTTCCATCGACAAGATGGCTTTTTGACCAGGTTCGACCTTCGTCATAAGAGATTCTCAGGGTAAGGTTATTCCGGTCATTGATATCTGCCGCATTGCAAAAAGCGAGGATCCTTTTACCGTTTTGTTCCCCAATATTCAGGATAGTTCCTTCACAGACCGGATCGGGAAGGTTATGGTCAAAATAGACACTATCCCATGTTGCCCCTCCATTTTTACTTAATGCCACAATTCTTGCTTTAATATCTCCCTTCTGATTCCGGCTGTTAAGTATCAGGGAACCATTTGAAAGTTCAGCGGCACTGCTCTCATTGCTTCCTGCAAGGGGGACGGTTTCACTCAGTTTAAAAGTTTTCCCGTGATCATCGGTAAAAAAACCGTGGGCAAAGTAATCCGCTCCACCAGCTTTGGCCTCACCCTCCGAGTGATTGGCGGCAACATAAATCCGTCCCTTAAATAGCGAAGAGGTAAACTGCATGGCATGTCCGGGTGTATTGGCATACGATCTCCAGTCTTCTTTGAAATTATAGACCGGATTCACTCCCGGCTGATTTGGTTTATGTACCTGGGTTGAGATATTAACCGGTCCGGACCACGAAATTCCGCCATCAACTGAAGTCTTAAAATAGACTTCCCGGATTCCTTTCCCCTTCCTCACTTCACCCTCATGGTTGTTTCCAGTGTTATAAAAGAGGAACATCCGTCCCTGCGGATAAAGGGGATCCAGAAGATCGATGACCGGAGCGGGATTCCCTGCCTGAAGTTTGTCATAATTGGCAACACTGGTCATTTTTCCCCAGGTTTTGCCATGGTCGGTACTTCGCTTCATAACAATATCAATATTCCCGAAATCGTCTGATCCATTAAACCGACCCTCGGCGAAAGCGAGCAGATCGCCACCCGGAGTCTGAATAATCGCTGGAATCCGATATGATTTATGTCCATCGTTACCTGAAATAAAAACAGGAACATCTGATTTTTGGGCCCATAGAGGAAGACTCAATAAGAGCACAAACAGAAATAACCACACGTACTTTTTCATAAACATCACACTTATTAAACTAATTATTAATTACTTGAGAGTATTCCCCGATAGGGAACAAGCTTGTTATTCAGATTAATCATCTTCACCTCACTCAGGCGGACAAACCCGTCGAGATCAAGATTTGAGGATGTGGGAAGGTCTATTCCCTTTACAGAAATACGTACCCCTTCAATCGCTCTGATCGAATCGAAAGGTACACTGTTTTCCCTTTGATTTCCAACATTTACTGTTATTAAATAATTCCATTTCCCATCTTCAAATAATTCAATTGTGTAATTTTTTGGCAGCGGAATAGAATCACGTTTGTCATTTACAATCATCAATCCCTTCAATTTTAACGGTTGTCGAAATCTGGCGCTCCACCAGACATCGGCTGGCAACTTCCTCGTTCCTCCGCCATATTTTGCCGATACCCACGAGAAATCGGGATCATCAGATCCGTCAAGCGCCTTGAACGGGATATTGGATTCAAAAGTTGACTGAGCCTGCACATCAGGGAAATTATCCGGTTCAATGGTAACTGCAACTTCATCGGAAGCCTCGCCTGCCTTACCCATATTGTCTATGGCAACCACCTTGTAATAATAGGTTTTGCCACTTTCAACACTTTCATCGGTATAAACCTGGGCATCGTATTCATTTAATTTCCTGTAGAGCGTTTTAAATCCATGAGGTGTCGTATGTTTAAAAACCTGTGAAACATCAAGATCCTCATAAGAATCGGCACTTTCAGGTTTAAAATCGCTCTTTTGACTCTTAAAAATACGATAAGTTTTTACGTCAGATTCAGGATTTGAATGAAACCAAAGTGCGGCAAACCGGTTATGACCAACATTTGATACGAGGTACCCCCTGACGCCCAATACCCGGGATGGTTTAGCGTTAGCAACTGATGATGCCGGGGTAATTACTTTCACGACAATTGAAGCAGGTCCCTCATTATTGAGGTTATCAACGGCGCAAACTTTATAATAGTAGGTTGTATTTGGCTCCACTCTGCTTCCCCAGCCATAAGATTTTGTCTGCGGAAGATCCGTGAAACTGCTATTTTCAGCTTTTCCAACCCGGTTACGAAGATTTGGTAAAAATCCTGGTAATTCATCACGGTAGATATTGTAATAGATTACTTTCCCCGGGATTTTCTTCCACTTCAGATCAACCTGCATATCGGCTGCAGCACTTGCATTGAGACCCTGAACGGCGGACAAAAGATTTTTTCCCAGTATTCGTATTGTCTTGAGTCCAAAACCGTTTATTTTAAAGGTTAAGGAATTTCCATTAACTTTTACCGGAATTCCTCTGTTCACTTCAATAAGATTAGTCTCTTCAGCCTTTTCAATTTTATCCAGGAACGGCAATTTTATCGTAACTTCAGTTGACTGACCGCAAACCTCGTTAACGCGCAGAATATATCCGCTGCCATTCATTTCTGCAGGTTTAAAGGTACTTACCGAGACATTAGGTTTATCAATTTTCAGGAAACCAAGCTGATCGGAAGGCATGGTCCCCGAATTATTCGATTTAGTCAGAATACGGGTATATAACGGATGGGATATTTCGGCTCCGCTTACGAAGGCTTTCCCATCGATCCAATTACCTGGGTGACTTGATATGCTCCAGGTCAGGTTATGTTTTCCGCGCTGATCCACCTGAATATTCGTACCAAACCAGTTATTCATCGGATAAAGAAACATATAGCTTTTCTCAGGTTTTTTGAGAATGGATTCGTTCGTCCAAAGTTGAGAGTGACGCGGATAACCATATTCTATCAAACCGCATTCAGCAGTTGCCAGTGTTATTCCAAAACCGTTGCCTGAAATATCCGAGAAACTCTGAATTCCATAGTGACTCGTTGTTGAGCCTTCACTCTGGTCGGCTATCGGTTCCACAACTGTTCCGGGCAGGTCATGTTTTATGGTGAATCCGGGGACATTAAAGGGGAAAGCAAAAAACACCGACTCTTTTCCCCAAAAGGTATAAGTTTTATAATCTTCGTGGCGTCGCATGGATGGAGATTTATCCATTGATACCGCAAAATCAATCCGCTTAATATCGTTATATAGCGTGATTATTTGCTGCATTTCACTCACCCCTTTGGCCTTTATACTGGCAACCATTACATCCGAAACAGCTCCCTTTGAAGCAGAGAGCGTGGCCGATTCAACGCGATAATCCTTCTCCTTCTCGTCCACGTAATTATAAAGATATTCACCGAGTTTATAGTCTGCTTTGGCATCAACAAGCTCCTTATTCAATTCCTTATCCCAAATACTTGAAACAGCTCCGCTTTTGGTATCAAATAAAACTTTGTAAAACCGGTTTTCAAGTGTGGAAGATTTAGCCATCAAAGAGGAAGAAGGGAGAACAGGCTTTTCTTTCACTATTTTATAGGTTTTATAACCCATTGATGGAATATTGGTTGCAATAAATACTGTTGAATTATCCGGCATCTTTTGAGTAGGAACAACCTTACCCGTGACATTATCAATTAACTGAAATTCACCGGAGATATTTTGCAACCTGACAACATCTGACCGCTCAAAAGCAAGCGGGTTAAAAACTGCCAGAGTGCTGTCGCTGTTGGTTTTGATCAAGCTGTCAAATTGCCGGTTAACTATATCGTTAGCCTTATCAATATAGGTTTTTGCATCGGAAACAAAGGCACCGTGCATCGAATACTCAGTTTCATAATAACATTCAAGACTTGCCTCGGAATTTTTTAACGTAGAAGGGGCTTGCACCAATCCCTCAGAATAGGCTCCCATCGTATGTTCATCGAAATTCAGAAGATTGTTGTACCCGGCCCATACATCCTCCCAGATGGAACCTTTAGCACCGGAAGCTGATGCAACAGCTCCAAAAGATTCAACTTCGACAAGTTTATTGCTTAGAAGGCGTGCCTGAGAAGCTGATTTAAAATCGGCGTAATGCTCATCAACCCATGAATTTGGAGCATCTTTATCAAAAACGAAGGTATTACCGGGTTTCAATTGGGAAGTGCCATCTTCAAAAAACATCGTCATCGTTGCATTGATAACCTTGGGATACTCCCATTTTTTATTCCAGCTATTTATCAGGATTGAATTATCAAATACCGGAAGGCTGAAGTCCCAGCACTCCTTGAACATCACGCAATTCAACGGCCATTTTTTCTCTTCATAACTCTTCAGAATATCCTGTACTACAGACATTTTCCCCTCGGCAAAATCACCCGCATGGATACTGCAGTGATAGTGAGTGGTCTGAAACCAGGTCATATTATCTTTATCATTGTCGGGTGAGAGCCACTTATAAAACGCATTGGACGATGCTGGCCTCATTTGATCTTCCCCATTATTCCGGCCATGGAAAAAATATTTCAACCCTGCCTCCTTTGTATAAAGCGGCAAAGAGCGGGGCAAACCTTCAACATCATCGAGCAAAGCCAATTTTCGAGGCTCAATCCCCAACATATCAACGATATATCGGTTGGGGGTGTAGAATAAACGGGCTAAAAACTCGGCATTGAGCATCTCAACATTTACGGAGTTATGTATGGCTCCAAGTTCGATGCGTCCCTCTTTAATGCGGGCAACCAGCTCCTCAACCTTTTCCTTCGGCGCATTGCGGATCCAGCGGGCCATAGGTTCCGAAGTTTCAACGGTCCAGCGGTATTGACTCTCCTTATCCCAGCCATCTGTAAGTTTGCAATATTCAAGTGCAAGTTCTATCCCTAGTTCACGCACATCCCGTCTCATCAAATGGAAATAATCGGCATATCCCATGTCGTGATGAGAATAGGCCACATGATATATTTTCCATTTCTTTTGGGGCTTCCAGGCTACAATCTTAGTATCCAGCACCTGGCTGTCGCCGGATAAAATACTAAATTGCAAATTGGTTATAACCTCTTGTTCCGGAATAAAAATCTCATTTTTGCTATCCCCATAAGGCAAAGATTTCAATTGTTCAGAATGAACTAATAGCGTACCATTTTTTACCACTAATTGAAAATTCCCCTCCTTCAAATTATTTAAAATGGTGACGTAAACAAGTTGCTTTAAAGGTTCATTTCCCTTTTTCTTTTGAAAAAAGGGTGTCGGTTCAACATTTTTAATGACGATTGTACCAAAGCCCATGACAGAGAGAAACAGGTTTAAAAACACTATAATTATAAGGACTTTATTCATAAAATTGTTTTTAAAAATTAGAAACCTTAAACACTCCATCTTTATCCTGTATGACTTCTTTTCCGTTTACTTTGATAACCTCTTTTCCGCTCGCTGCGTTAATTTCAATTTTCAACCTTCCAGTTCTAAATCGAAGGTCGGCAGATACTGTTTGGCCAGCCGGAAACAGATTTGGTCGAAGAATCAGATATTCCCCCGAGACTTTTACTCCCAGCCAGTGCCTGATCACAAAAGAGGTTACCTCGGCAGAGGTCCAGGGGACAATGCCGCAAAAGGGAATCTGGCTCCGGTTAAGCGGGAGTTCTTCAAACCAGGCACCTGCATTTCCTCCCTGGATGTCGCTAAGCCATTGCAGCGACCGGCGACTTTGGCCCAAAAGACCGGCATCATGCTGAGCACGTGCAATAAAAGCGGTTCCAAAAGTCCATGGACCTGGTTGATCGAGCTGTGAACTGGAGTGGTAACGCTCATATCCGCCCATATTCCATCTGGCATTCCAGATTGGCTCAAGCTTTTCAAGTGATTTTTTCGCTAAAGCGGAATGGGGGTCGATGATTCCAAATAAAATTGGGATTGCATAGGTTGCATCCGGATTCAGACGATGAGAAAATTCTGTCTGAATCGGGGCATCAAAAGTGTAGGCGTTTGCACGACCCAGCGTGAGATCGGCGATACTCCCATCTACATTACGCCTTTTGATCAGTGCACCCTGATCGACAAGAGAGCTGGATGGGTGACGAAGCATCGCATTTAGAAAACGGTCTGCTTCCATTCTCCATTCTGCCGTTTTTTCCGGAACGCCTAATATTCCCGACAGGTCGGCTGCATCTCGAAGCCCCTGAATCATATAGGTTTGATAGGCGAGTTCATAGCCATCACTGAATGTTCGTTCCCAGAATTCCCTCCGGTTGTGAACCATCCCGGTTGAATCACGAAAAGCGGGATTTAAGGGGCGTTCAATCATCTTCAGAATCTTCTTCCTGTACGTTGTGAGGAGTGAATTGTCGCCGGTCCAATCCGAGTACAATTTAAGACAGTTCATCAACACACCCATCTGGTCGAATTCTTCGCGGTCAGGCTCATCAAATCCGCCGGCGACAACTGTTGTTCCTTCATCAGCGACAAGATCCGAAAGAATGTAGTTCAGTAATCCTTTGGCACATTCGAATGAACCGCTGTAAATCAATCCCATCGCCACATTTGATCCATCGCGCACCCACTGGTTTCCATATTCAAAGACTCCGGCATCCATACGGCCATTTAATGCGACCATTCCCGGCAGGGCAAATGAGGCATTTTTATAAAGGTTGTTAATCAGGGTATCAGAGGTTGAGATGGATGATAAGGCATATCGAAAATCATTTAAACCTGTCGATGGCTGAACATCCTGAAGGGTGAATTTTCGTTTCAAAAAAATCGTTTCCCCTTTTTTAATGGGGATCCTTCCCGATTCCGGAGCTCCGTCAATGGCTCCGATTCGCAGCGTATCGTTGCCGGCCAGGTCGCTGCTGGTTAACGAGATATTCCGTGAAAAGGTTTCAGGTTCATTTGCTGCAGAGAAGGTTTCAACAATGTGGATACCCCCTGCCCACCAGCTGAGTTCTGCTGCGGGCCTATTGTTTCGGGTAACCCATTTTGCCGCTGCGTTATGTCCCAACGCTGAAAATGAGATATCACCAAGAATTACTTTAAGGGCTGTTTGCGAGAAATTCATCCCCGGAATGTAGTTAAAGGCCTTCACTTTTCTGGCCGTCTGTCCCGGATTCCCGGCATCAAAAAGCATATAGGTAAAAGCAGGTTCCGTTCCCGACTTATCAGCCTGGATAACCATTTTGGCATTCCCGCTCCGAAGGAAAAAATACTCCCTTCCCGTCTTAAAAGCATTCATATATTCCGTATCATCCTCCGCCAAATTTAGAACCTGAAATTCGGAGAGGGTGACTCCCTCAACGGGTGGTCTTTTTCCTGGGAATGAGAGTACATTAAAAGGGTTCTCCCCTGTTTTAAACCGGGGAACCATCAACCGGACCATCCTGCTCTCAACTGCAGGAAATTGTTTCGTGAACTTCGGTCCGATGCCACCTCCCTTAAAAATGGTTTTCCAGATTCCCTCCTGAAGGCATTGAAGTTCGAATTCCTCAATATGCGGAATGTAGGGTTCTTGAAGGATAACCGTATTAAATCGTTTGAATCCTCCAAGATCGACCGTTAATGTTGGCAGTGAATCATTCGTCTGGGCCAGCCATCGGGTGTTTGGATCTTCGTCAACAGCATATTCGGGCAGGTATTCGATCCTGCCGTCTGAAAGGCTCGATGCCTTGACTGGCTTGTACCCGGTTAGTGTCTGAAGTGGCGGCAATTTATCGGGATGATCAATCACCTCTTTCAAATCTGTTAAACGGTTGACGAGGTTTTGGGGAATCTTTCCCGAAAGATCGGGGGGAACATCAAGAAGAAGATTTGCACCACGACAGGTAGTCTCTTTATACCAGTAGTAAAGTGTCCGCACCGATTTGGTGACGTCACCCTCCATCCAGAACCAGTTTTGGTTGATCGTCTGGCATACTTCCATGGGAATGTAGTAAGTCTTCTCATTGACCTTACAAATCGGGTTATGGCCGGCGGCAGGCGGAAGCGTGCGCTCCCCATTGGTGATATCTGCAGGAAAATTTGCCAGAACCGATCCATCAGTAAAACCATTATTACAAGTTACAAGGCATTGCGGTTGGGAGCTTTTTACAATCTTATATAATTCAGCACGTTGTTTCTGTTCCAGGACAGAGGGAATATCAATCCAAATCTCAACCAGTCCTTTGTAGTTGGTCACCAGTTCAGAAATCTGATCCTTTACCAACCTGAAGTATTCATCTTTGGTTGAAGAAGGCTGGTTATGATCATCCCAAAGACAATAATAAAGCGCAGGTTTTATTTCGTATTTCCTGCAACTCGCCATAAATTGTGCGACAATGTCCTTCCTATATCCCGAGGAAGCAATATCATAATCATATTCTTTCCCTTTCCAGGTGACTTTGCTGTCCCACAAACAGAATCCTCCGGTATGCTTTGCGGTGAGAACGGCATATTTCATCCCGGCCTCCTTCGCGGTCCGTATCCACTGATCAACATCCAGATTTGCAGGGTTGAAATATTGAGGATCCATTTTGCCGTCATCATATTCAGCCCGGGCAAAGGTGTTCATATTGAAATGGATGAACATTCCATATTTCATTTGTTCCCATTCCCGGATGTGCTTTTGGGGTTCTACAGATTTAATTTGCCCAAAAAGCAAACCGGGCAAACTAAATAAAAAGAACAGGAATAATCCCTTATGAATACACCTGATAATCATATAAATTAGATTAAATTACAAAACGCATATTCTCTTTAAAAATTATTATCGTTTTTCGTTATAGACCATCAATTCAGCAATCGCTAAACCAGGCTTCCAGCTGTTTATCTGTAACCGGACTTTCGTTGAATGAAGTGGGTTGAACCGGTGAATGCGTAACGGCTGATTCATTGTTTGCAGATCAATATTTTTCCACTCTTTGCCATCCCAATATTGCAAATTGTAGGATTCAATTTTTGAAACCCTGGCTTCCCCGGGTTTTTTATTGGTCAATTCAGTAATTCCAATAGTATTGAAGGAGGTTTCTTTTTCAAAAAGCACCTCCAGCCAGGGCTGCTTAACCTGAGGTGCCGGACTCCAGGCGGTATAGAAATTGTCATCATTGGCAAAGTCACAGATATTCATATCGTCTGACCAGCTCGAATTCATTTTTTTCCCTTTGGCAATATTGGAGGAGATGATTGGTTGCTTGTAAAATGGCAACTTTGAAACAGGACCTGCGTGTTTCCAGATTTTTCCTACTTCCTTTAATTCGGATAAAGCATTGTCGTCAATTAGTCCATACTTATTGGGAGCTACATTCAGAATAAAATTACAATGGGCGTTATTCAGCGGAATAAGGTTCTCCGCTACAATATATTTGGCTTTTTTAACCTTCTCCGCCGCAGAGGTCTCCTTCCAAAACCAGTTGATATTGATCGGAATTCCGGCCTGGGCAGGCAGTTGGTTTGTCTCTTTCGATACCTTCTGTCCCGCATTCTGCTCGTAATGCTTCACATCGGTATAAAACAGTTCATCAGAAGGATATTTGCCCGCATTATGCTCCGTAATCAGGCAGTTGGGCTGTAATGATTTAATATGGTTGTATATCTCTTCAAAAGAGACATCTTCATAACTGATCCTCGACCATCCGGCATCCCATCCGTCAATCACCAGACAAGTGATTTCACCATAATTAGTAAAAAGCTCGGTCAGCTGATCTTTAATAAATTGGGTGTTCTCCTTCCTGATCCATCCCGGCCGAATATTGTGATGGGTGTCCAAAATGGAGTAATAGAGAAATACTTTAAGCCCTTTTTTCAGGAATGCCTCTACATATTCTTTTACGACATCCCGTTTAAAGGGGGAGTTCATCACATTGTAATCGGTCGTTTTGGTAGGCCAGATGCAAAATCCGCTATGATGCTTCGTTGTCAGACAGCCATAGGTCATTCCGGCAGAAATGGCAGCATCTGCCCATTGATTGCAATCAAGCTTCGTCGGATTGAAAACGATTGGTGACAAATTCGGATCGGGCCAGTCGCTTTGACCAAATGTGGGGATGTTAAAATGGATAAACATTCCAAACCTCAGATCAAGGAACTGCTGCTGGAGCACGGAAAGGGGTTTGGGGGTACCTTTGTCTGCTGAAAAACTTATTGTCGAAAAACCAATCTGGCAAAGGAGAAATAAGCTAATTGCAAGTTTTAATTTCATAGTTTATGAGTTAGTGACCGGGTGAATGTTCAGGAAATCAGGACTCACCCGTCACTTTTTAATGGTTGAGTATTTTCCATATTCGTTAACCAATTCTGCCACCCGCTTCACACGACTTTCGAGTCCGTCGGGTGGAACCTGATCGGCAACGCCCATTACGTAGCGGGGTTCCCGGGTCATAATTGTGAGCAGATGCTTTACATGGCGGTCAAACTCTGCATCGCTGACACTGGCCGTGAAATAAACGCCGGGAATACCACCCCAAAGGATGCTGTTGGATTCACCACAGATTCCGGCAAGATCTTCCCATTTTAGATCACCCACCGGATATGGAGTTAGGGCTTCAAGAACCGTAAATCCCACCTGTGCCTCCTGCTGAATGAGTCCCCCAAGGGTTCCATCAATATGAATAAAAGAGTATTTACCTTTTGCTTTAATCTTAGTGGTCCATTCTACCTGATAATCTTGCATATATAGTTGAAAAAAATCCGGTCCTACCATCTCGGATGAGAGGTTTTCAGGGATCATAAGCACTTCGGCAGGACTATCAACAGCAATTTGGGCTGCCTGGTCAAACGCTTTTTTCATCGTCTTGAGCAGATCCAGAAATTCATCGGGCATAGTCAGTGCAGCCATTGTAACTGCGACTACCCCGGCCTCAAGGGCAAGAAGGTGCATAAAAGGACTTTTGGGAAGATAACAGAGAACCACCCCCTGATCGCCAACCTGTTTTAACCGTTGCAGGGCATAGTCATAATCGGGTTCAAAACGGGTATTTTCATAGATATATTTCATAACCGGAATGTCGTTCTCCGATTTCATAAAGTGTTCGATTGGTCCCTCTGAAAATGAGGTTGGGATATACTCCCAGCATTCACGGACTGATCCAAGGGGTGTTCCGATCTCCTTATAGTGTTTTGTATCTTCCTGCCATTCCCTGACTTCACAATTGTCATAGATCTGTTTGTACGGGAAATAACCCTGAAGATAAAAACCAACCCCCAAATCGCGATGCCATTGGATATAGTCATCCGATCCAACAAAACCTTCAGGTTTTAGGCCCCGTTTTATGAGGGAATTTGCCCAGTAATCAAGATCTCCGCACCATGGTACCTGATCGGGCTGTTCTCCTTTTAGTATTGTGAGTATTCGTTCTCTTGGGGTCATAAGAATAATGGTTAATGTGCCAATGTGCTAATGTGCTAATGTGTCAATGTGCTAATGTGTCAATGTGCTAATAATTAATGGCTAACGCAGTAATTGATAATAGTTAATGCGGTAAGGATTAATCGCTATTTCAATTCAGCATTACCCTTTAGCACAACACCTCTTTTTCAATATGTTCGAGGGTTTTACCCTTTGTTTCGATAATATATTTCTTCAGATATATATATCCAATAAATGTGAGAACTGCAAAGAAGATAAAGGCATAACTCATCCCAATCTGCTGCGCGGCCTGAGTCGTTCCGAATAATCCAATTACTACAGGAAAGAAGAAATTTAGCGAGGCACTGATCACCCAATTTGCAAAAGAACCTATTGATGCGCCCCGGGAACGGATGATATTGGGAAACATCTCAGACAAAAGGACCCAGATAACGACCCCCTGTGAGGCAGCAAAGAAGGCAATATAAGCCACCAGCAAGGCCACCAGCCAGTAACCCGAAATATTCCCGGAAAGCAAACCGTATCCAAACAGGCCAAGCACTACAACCATTCCCAACTGCCCGAACAACAAAAGCTTCTTCCTTCCTATCTTATCAATGATTGACATTGCAATCAGCGTGAAGATCAAATTTGTAACACCTAAAAGTACACTTTGAAACATGGAGGAGTCTCCCGAGAAGCCCGCGATATGGAATATCTGTGCTGAGTAATAAAACACCACCCCGATACCTGTAAGTTGACTAAATATCCCAACGAAAATTCCGATAAAGGTTATTTTGCGGTATGGTTTTTTAAAGAGATTAATACGCTTGCTAAGATTTTCATTATGAATAGATTCCTGTATTTCAAGGATCGTCTGATCGGTATCAATCTCGTGTGAAGATAGATCCTCGATATTCTTCCTTGCTTCGGCAATCATCCCTTTTTTAACTAGCCAACGCGGCGACTTTCTGATAACCAATAGCATGAGAAAGAATGCCACGGCAGGTATTGCTCCGCTGAAAAGCATCCACCGCCAGTTCGAATCGCCAATATTGAGGAGCAGGTAATTGGTTATCAGCGACAATAAGATCCCTAAAACAATGGCCAACTGGAATGTAGAGGCGAGAACACCCCTATGCTTTGGAGGGGCAATTTCGGAAATATAGACCGGGCAAAGTACCGATGCACCCCCGATCGCAAGGCCTCCGATAAACCGGGATAGGATAAAGACACTGATGTTTGTAGCAATTGCACACCCGACTGAAGAGGCTAAAAACATGATTGCCAGAAGTTGCAACAACCGTTTGGCCCCATAAATATCGCCAGGCCGGCCGATCAGGATTGTGCCTATAATACATCCTATAAGCGCCGAACTTACAGTCCATCCCTGCCATGCGGGAGATAATTGAAAATACTTTACCAGATCAATCATTGCCCCGTTTATGATCACTGTGTCATAGCCAAAAAGAAGGCCACCCAAAGCCGAGGCAATTGTGCATTTCAGAAGGATTTTGTTCATTTAGTTATTGGTTAATGCATTAATGGTTAATGGTTAATACTTTAATGGTTAATATGTTAATGACCAATTTAAAAATGGTGAATTGTCAATTGTAAATGTAATAAATTTTGGTTTACCAGATATTACAGCATTAACCACTATTCATTAACCATTATTCATTATCCTTTGAGCATTATTATTGTCCGGGAAAACAGCATCAGCATAAAAAGATTCTTCGCTCCACTTCGTTTTGCTCAGAATGACAATTGCTTAGATATTAAGGCGAAGGGGGTTGAAGTGGCGAGGCC
>CAIVCR010000112.1 GCA_903904515.1 uncultured Bacteroidia bacterium | reverse complement strand
GAGGAGGCTATTGAGATTGCAAACGACACCCTCTATGGTTTGGGTGCCGGTGTCTGGACACGCGATGCTCATGAGCTTTACCAGGTCCCCCGTGCAATCAAAGCAGGGCGTGTATGGGTAAATTGCTATCACGCCTATCCGGCACATGCACCATTTGGAGGGTACAAAAAGTCAGGTTTCGGAAGGGAAAACCACCTTATGATGTTAGGGCATTATCGTCAAACCAAAAACATGCTGATCTCTTACGATAAGAAAAAGCTTGGATTCTTTTAATTATAAGTCTCAGATAATAATTTTCAAACCGATGGGGAGTTGCTCCTTGTCGGTTTGATTTTAAACCCCATCATAGATGACACCAAGAGTGACAATAAATTCTGAGGCTATTTCCGTGGTCAATGACTTAAAGCGGCGATTTGGAGATTTGATGTTTCATCAAAGCGGGGGGTGTTGTGATGGTTCGCAACCCATGTGCTTTGAAAAGGGGGAATTCAAAGTCGGAAACAGCGATGTTTGTCTTGGATTAATTGAAGAGTGTGAGTTCTGGATGAGCAAGGATCAATTCGAATACTGGAAATATACCCAATTGAATATTGGGATTACAAATGGAAGGGGCTCGAGCTTTTCATTGGAAATTCCAATGGGATTAAGGTTTATCACACAGTCAAGGATGTTTTCAGCAGCGGAACTGGAGAACTTAACGCAACTGACGTTTTTGGAAGGATAATCTGTATTCTACTCTTTATGCAGCAATTGCTGATACTGTTTTGGTGTAATCCCTTCATATTGTTTAAAAACACGGATAAAATAGTTGGTATCCTGAAAACCCGTTTCAAACGATACATTCTTAATAAATATTTTCTTATCCGTCAAATAGTGTTTAGCCAGTTTTATCCGCTCCAGAAGGATAAATTCAATGGGACTCATTCCCAATTCGTTTTTAAATAACCGGTAAAGTGCCGAGGTACTCATTCCAGCTTTATTTGCAATTGTTTTAAGTTCAACTTTATTGGAGAGGTTCACCCGGATAATGGAAACCACCTGATGGAGATATTGATTAAATGTTTTTGAATCACCTTCATTCACCTCTTTTAAGGTTTGTAATTGAACAATTTTCACCAGTAACTCCTGTAACGACAGATCAGCCAGGGTATCTTTAAAAAGGTTAGTGCTTTGGCACAGGAGTATCATTCGATTGATAATACTGGCCATCTCTTCATTATTTTGGAAGAAGAAATTTTGCCTGTTGAGTTGCCACTGGCTTTTGGTTTCCTCTCTGGGATATTTTTCATTCAGAAAATTAAGTGTATCAGCTATCTTTTTATCATCAATTGCCAGTGCAAGACATTGGGTTGGGTTATCCATTGAGGCCTCCGGAAAGTCGATTTTCATCTCGGTATTTGACGGAACAATAACTGACTCCCCAGGTAAATAATCAAATCCTTGTTTATCAAGTAAATGCATTACCTTTTTCCCCTTCAGCATAGTGGTAACAACGAGATCATTAAACTTTAAAGGGACCTGTGCCGATTTCTCATACGTTTCAAAAAGGTTAAGCTCACAACTTTCCAGGTTATAAACGGTTCGGTTTTCAATAAGAGTCTTCAGTGAGTTTTCGGGTGTAAGACTAGGTACTGAGGGGATGTTCTTATCGCTATTCATGATCAGGTTCAGTTCAGTTAATCATTAATCCTGACAATATATCAGGATTTGTTTTTCTCATGGTTCGAATTAATAGATTTGACAAAAGACAATAAAGGCCTGGTATTAATAGTGAAACGAGAATATGCTCATCAATAAATTCCCTTTCAACCCCCTTCTTAAAGAGGGGGATCAACGACAAAATTATCATAATTAATAGATGATGGATAAAAAAAACAATATTCGTGTAATATTTCTTTTAATTATTTTGATATAGTTGAATATTTTTTACAAATCAGCGTAATTGTTTTACGCCTGTAAATTATTTCACTTAGAAAGGTCGGATTGAATCGGACACAGGATAGATCAGCAGAGCTGCAAAAAAGGCCGATAAGATATAATGACATTAACCCGAAAGAACAAACCGGCAGGATCATTATCCGGTTTGCCATCGGGCACTAAAAAGGGGAGGTAAAGGATCAATATCCCCGCAAAAAAGAGGTAATTATTCCGCTGTAGTGGGATCAATAATTGCTGATACCTTGCTCACACTATTTGCAGGAAATCCACCTTGTCTGGCATGCTCAAGGACCAACTCTTCATTAGGCGAGATATAAACACAATAAATTTTGTCGGTCGTTACATAGCTTTGAAGCCACTGTATTTCTGAACCCATTTTGCTTAAAACTCCGCAGGAGGTTTGTGAAATCCCTTTCAACTGTTCAGTAGTCAGATTACCTGCCCCGGGAATTTCCCGCTCGATTACATATTTTGGCATATTCTTAAATTTTTAGTCTCCTACTCATCAGGCTTTTCAGTTACGCCCCGTTTTTATGGAGGTCGGTCTCCTCCTGCTATCGCGCAAAGATTACTTCAAAAGGAAAAAAAGAATCTAAAATGGTTTCACGCAAAGACGCAAGGAGCGCAAAGGAGAAATATCATGGCTTAAAACTTTACGTTTCATTAAGCGAGCTTTCCGTGACAACTGACTTTTAATAAAACCTCTACAAGAACACCCAGTAAAAAACCGATTGGTGAATGACAAAGAAGATCGTTGCAATTAAATAGGGTCGAAATTGCCGCTTATTCCAGCGGTCATAAATTATAAGGCTCACCAGTATGCAATAGATGATTGCATAGACAAGACTCTGTGTGAAAAGCATTGACCATCCCAACAGGTGCGGGCCAATCCGCCCGATTGTCGGACCTAAAAATACCAGGGCTATGGCAATCATATAACGCATGTGCCTCGAGCTTCTTTTCCTGTTATAAATCGCCAGGGAATAAAGGAGCGTCAGCATGATGCTGTCGCTGACCGGGAAAAAAAGGTCGTGAGCCTCTCCCCGGTTAACCATCTTAATCATCTGGGGTATAAATGAGAGGATAAGGAGCGGAAAAAGAACATAGGAGAGTTTGCCAACCTTGCGGTGAAGTGCCCATTTCTTATTCACAATTAAGATTGGCTGAACAATCAGCATCACAATCCAGAGTGAAGCAAAGAGGGTGTGGAGATGGATATAGAAATCAATTCTCTCGCCAAAGTCGGGAAACAGGCCAATATAGGTCTTATAGAAACCGGCGATGGTCAGGGGAATGAGCAGCATCAGAAAATATCCCAAATATTTATATGATTTTTCCATGAACTTAGTGTTTAATCTTCGTATCCGTTGGTTTTGGAATCCTGTAAAGACAGATTTGCACTAACCGGAGACCGGTAATCCAGTAGCTGAGAGTTTAAGCTTGCCATTAACGAAAAGAGGCAACTGTCAGACCCGGTTAGTGCAAATCTTAACGATTGTCAGCGTTAAAAACGCCATCAACCCCTGGAAAAGCAAAAGAATTTAATCCTTTACAAGACCCATACCCCAGGCTACAGCTGCTCCGCCGATGGCAAATACCACTGTTGACAAGAGGATATCCACTGCAACAATTCCGATACCATTAAACATGGAGCTCATTGCATAAAACTGAAGATCTATAAAAACCGTTACGAGGCAACCAATTATAGCAGCACCTTTTGCCCCGTCCACAATTCCACTGGTTTTAGCCCAGCTAAATACTGTGGAAAACAACAATCCAACAGCAATATTGGAAACAATCAAAGCCCACCAGATCATATCTTTATTCATAAAACACTGGTTGTAATTGGCAATCATGAAATCCTTCAAAAGGATTCCCCAAACTACCCAGCTAACTAAAAATAAAACAACACCTCCAACAACACCACCGACTAAAATTTTGTTAGTTTTCATTTTTTTTCATCGTTAAATTTTCCCTACTCATCAGGCTTTTCAGTACCGCCCCGTTTTTTTAAGTGGTTTCGACTCCACTGTTTCTATGAATATTTTTAACGAATTCAAAAAGTCAGATTTTGAGAGCAATGTTGAAATTTAGAAATATCTTTTAATTGGCCGCGCACGGAATTGATCCATTGACGGGCCAGCAAAGCTAAAAGTTGTAATACTTTTCGGTTGGTGATTCTCAGGTAATGGGTATTCATAAGTTCCTGTTTGGTTAAGGTTACTTCAATGACTCCAATCCACTTCGTGCAAAAATATTTTACAAGTAAATGGTTTTACAGGACTAATTGTTCACTTCCAAGAACATGTTATTCAGCATGTTTTTAGATAATTCAATTTTACCCCCACCATTTACACCCCATACAGCCTATATCGAACGTCTTTTACTCTTTTCAGAAGCAAATAAACAGAGTCTGTTCGATATTTATAAAATACCAGGCAGAAATTAATAAAAACAATAAAACTATTTATGTTAATAACTATAAATGTAAAATAAATAGACAGTCGATCAGAAAACCATTATTCGAATGCGCTAAATCGCTAAAGACCGGATAATAAAATTCAAGCAGGTTTAAGTTTTATCGCTGGAATCAAAGGGTTATTAAAGATAGCTGAGCCACCATTTCTCCTTATGGTTCATTTTATAGGTGTCAAACTTCTTGCACAGGGGATAAAGTGATGCGACAATTCCGATCCACACCGCATAGACGACCCAAAGACCGAAGCCATATCCTTTAAAACCAGGTGTTTCGCCGATCCATCCTGGTAAAATCAGCTTTTGCCAGCCAAATCCGGAGAGCTGGGCAAAGATCATGGCAACCAGATGGATCAGGTAAAGATGGAGTATGTAATAGAAAAAGGGGACTCTGCCAAAAGTTGAAAAGAAGTTAACAACCCTCCCTTTAAGTTTCCCGGAATTTGCCAGGAACAGGAAAACACCTCCCAGGGTCATAAGCAGATAAAGTAAGGAAGGTGGGTATTTATTCGGATTTAAAAATGAAACTAACGATTGGCTGAAAGTCTCATATTGATTCCATCCCAATGGATCGCCATACCTGTTTATCCATCTGATCAAAATGAAGGAGAATATTGCTGCAACCCCCAAAAGATTGAATATTTTTTTCCGTTTCAGGGGGTCAAATGAGCCGTCGTAGAGCGAGCCGAAATAATATCCCAGTGCCATCACAGCGATCCATGGAATAAGCGGATAGCCGGTATAGAGCTGAAGAGTACCGGAAAATTTAAATATATTGAATTCATGCAGGACCGACCACAGCAGGTTCCCGGGGTAATGAACGGTATCAAGAAGGTTATGCCCTAAAATAAGGGTAAGGCTAAAGAGCAGGATGAATTTGCGCGGAAGGTGAATCAATCCTGCTAAAACCACCATACTAACTCCCAGTGACCAGATCACAAATAAATTAAAGGTCCTGAACTGGGGATCAAAATACCAGGCAAAATTGACAATCGTTAATTCAATAATGATCAGCCAAATGCCCCGCTTTATTAGAAACTCCGATAATTGATTCCTGGTTTTCCTCCGCCCAACCATAAAGGCGGAAATACCTGCGAGAAAACTGAATGCAGGGGCGCAAAAATGGGTTATCCACCGCGTGAAGAATATTACCAGCGAAGTCTGGGTAGGGTCTGTGGGATCAAAGAGGAAAGCTGAAGCGTGAAAATAGTCGCGCGTATGATCAAGTGCCATAAACACCATGACCAATCCTTTGAGCAGGTCTATTGATTCAATTCTGGGCCTGGATGGCAGTGTCATTGTGGTAAATGGGTTAATGGGTTAATAGGCTAATAGGCTAATTCGGCAATTTGAAAATTTGTCTGGTCCTGAAATAGGTTTAAAGTAAAAGCATACAGTTTTCGAACGAATTAAAGTTGAAACCCGGAACGGATAACCTGAATATAGCATAAGATTCAATTTTGACTTTACAACCCTGAAAGGGTGACAGGATTATCTAAAATAAATAATTGATTGTTGCTAAGTGCCGTAGAAACCGGAACTCCTTTGGCCAGTGTCTGATACACGACACAATATCTCTCGGTCAGTTTGGTGAGCGTCTGCAGTTGTTCCTGTGTCGCATCACAATCCAGCAGAAAAGAGAGGCGAATTGCCTTAAATCCCACCTCTGCCTCTTTTGAAACACCCAGGGTACCCCGAAAGTCCAGGTCGCCCTCTGCACTGACCGACCCCGATTTGATATCTACACCAATCGCTGTTGATACGGCCTTAAGGGTAACCCCGGCACAGGCAACCAGTGCCTCAAGTAACATATCACCCGAGCAGGCGAGCAAGCCGCTTCCACCGGTTGCAGGATGTAGGCCGGCTTCAACAAGGGCTTTTCCGGTATCAACTTTGCAGGATATTCCTTCCCCAATCACTCCTTGCGCTTTAAGTATGATCGTTGCTGATTCGGGATTTTCGCGGTATTTTTCTTTTAAAGGACCCTGGAGGCTTTTTAGTTCATCTGAATTCATCATTGATGATTTATTTCAACTATTAAGCTGCCGGAACAAGTAACAACCTTCCCAGGACAATCAAAAGGGCCATGATCAGGAAGATAATGTTAATGAAAATGGATTCTTTCCTTTTCAAATGTGTTTGCGCTGCCACAATCATCGTAACTCCAAGTCCGCTGGCAGCAATTGGTGTCAGGAAGGGGAATATATTCATTACCATTGGGAGGATCAAACCGATAGCGCCTAGTATTTCGACCAAACCAATCATTTTTATCTCCATCACTTTAAAATCTTCAACCCATCCGCCAACTTTTTCTTTAACTCTATTCTTTGAGACTGTGAGTTTCATTATCCCGCTCATTAGGAAAGCCGCAGCCAGTAATACCTGGATTATCCAAATCACTACATTCATATTTCTCTTTTTAAGTTAGTTTTCAGAATTTAAGAATTGTTACAAAGTATATTAACAGCATTGGCTTAAATTTGTTTGAGCTGTTTGGTGGACGCTCAAAAATATTGTTCTTTTTAAAGCGTGAATTTGGTTATATTTTAATTCTGTCTGAGCAAGGGTGATAATTTCGAGCGACAACTCTATTTATTTCTTCCTTGCAGTTTGCGCAATAAGAATAAATTAATTATCAGAATATGAACACTATAACCAGGGCTTCATACAAGTCAAAAACCCATATGAAGCCCTTTCTTAATTATTTTCTGCTATTCCTTTTGTGGTACCGACCCGTCAAACAACCTCCATTTCCAACCATCTTTTTTCCTGACCAGAATTCCGGCAAACCGGTAAGGTGTGATTTTTTGGCCTCCTTTATGAAAATCAACAATCATTTTTCCATCCATAAAAACCCAGGCGGTTTTTCCGTTGCTATCAATATCAACCCGGGTCATTTCCCAGGAAAAACCTGCAAATCCAAAAATTTTACTCAACCAGGCTTTAACCTCATCCTTGCCTTTATTAATTTCTCCTTTATCAGAACCTACAACCATTAAACCATCGGTTATATCAAGCATTGACATAACCTGATCGAGATTCGCATTTTTACAGGCAGTGTTCCAGACTTTCAGGGTTTCGGCAATTTCATTTTTCACCTTGTCAGACGATTTTTGCGCTGACACAGAATATACTGTTAACAAAAGAATAAACATGAATACTACCTGAAGAAAAAGAAATTTTGTCCTTTTATCCATCATTTAGATTCTTTGTTTTTTGCAGCTAATATGATTAGAACTGCAGATACCAGGATTAATACTGATAGAAATCCTAAAACAGAAACGGTCATATCCTGCCATGATGTAGCCCCTTCAGGCATCTCTTTTCCATTGATGGGATAGGTGCTTTTCCCGGCACTCCACAACGCTGACAACTGAGTACTTACCCAATTGGCATAAAATCCAACAAGCAGTGTGTATTTGAGAATCTTTAAGGTTTTAGGGGGAGCATTCAGCAGGTGCCAGGCTCCGGCTATGGCAATAAGCATAGCCCCCTGTAAAAGACCAACGGTATGTGAGCTAAGGGCAATCCGGGGTGCCAGGGCGAAAAAGGTCGTAAAACCTGAAAGTAAACTGAGAAGAGTCATGATTCCGCCATGAAACAGGATTTCGCGGGCTTCGTTGTTACTG
Source organism: uncultured Bacteroidia bacterium (assembly GCA_903904515.1). Lineage (GTDB taxonomy): Bacteria > Bacteroidota > Bacteroidia > Bacteroidales > Prolixibacteraceae > JAAFHB01. Next base: position 24,341 of record CAIVCR010000112.1, on the reverse strand, counting down.
CTGCTTGAATTTTCGTTTGTCATAGTTTTAATGTTTAGTTCTGGATTTTCCTACTCTTTTCACGGATTTTCGGATTCCTCCATTATACCAATATCGTTAGGAAAGCTGGACAACAAAAAAAACCGGTCTCTTTATACCTTTCAAAAGTCCTTAAATATCAAGTTAGATTTTTATTGGTTTTAAGTTTTCCTGGTCATCTGACTTTTCAGTTTTGCCAGGTTTTAAAATGGTTTCTGGTTTCCTTCAGCTAAAATCAGGACTGGTTAACTTTAATTCTTGCTTGATTTTACGCGACAAAAAGTGCTATATATAAACAAAGTTATAAAAATTAAATTACAAAAATCAAATGTTCAATTTTAAATGCATATTATTCAGCATGTTTCGAACATATTTAAAATCTGTTCGAAAAATATTAAAAAGAAGTATTGTTTGAATGATATACTTTTTCACTTTTAAGCTACCCCGATTGCCGACCAATAATATCATAGAAATCCTTACTATCTTCGCATGCAAATTGATCAATTATACTTTTTAGATGCACCTGTTTTATACTCCTGATCTACAAAACGACACTTACCGGTTAAGTGAAGAAGAATCGAAGCATTGTGTAAGGGTGCTTCGTCTTGCAGAAGGGGATACCTTATTCCTTGTAGATGGCAAGGGTTTATTTTGCGAGGCGATAATCACGATAGCCCATCCCAAAGCCTGCGAACTGAAAATCGTTAACCGGAAAGTGGAATACGGAAAGCGTGAGTTCCGGCTCACAATGGCTGTAGCCCCCACCAAAAACATCGACCGGTATGAATGGTTTCTGGAGAAGGCAACCGAGATCGGGATCGATGCTGTTATCCCGGTGATTGGTCGCTATTCGGAGCGCAAAGAGATTAAACCCGAGCGTCTTGAGAAGGTCATGATATCGGCAATTAAGCAGTCGATCAAAGCCTATCTTCCTCAACTGCAACCATTGCAATCATTTAAAGTTGCTCTAAAAACTCCGTTCGAAGGTCAGCGCTTTATTGCTCATTGCAATGCGGGTGATAAAGTTTTGTTACGTGATGCAGTAATCAAGGGAAAGGATGTGATGATACTTATCGGGCCTGAGGGGGATTTTTCGGTAGAAGAAGTTGAAGCTGCGGTTGCGGAAGGGTTTATCCCTGTCTCACTTGGGGAGGCGAGGTTAAGGACAGAAACAGCAGCCCTGGTGGCGTGTCATACGGTCAATCTGATCAATCAATAGGGCCACGTGATTGGGTCACTCGATATTTAATCGCGTAATTCATATTCTTACATATCAGCATTTTATACAAAATAAAAAAATGCGATTAAAAATCGCATCACCCAGGTGCAACGGCGATTGAAATCGCATCATCCAATAGAAAAACCCCGGTTTCCCGGGGTCTTTTGTATTGATTAAAAATTATTCAATCGCGGTTAAGCAAAGGGTATATCTATCATTAATTCATTTCGAATTCACAGATGTGAAAAGAGAAAGCTTTCAGGACACTTACCCAATTAATTGTCAAATTAACGAATTGTCAAATTATTTTGTCCTTTCGAGTTGTAAGGTCTTTGTTGTCGCGTCACAGACTGTCGAGGGTCCCCAATATTGAATAGGACCAGGATATACAAACGATGTTTTAATTGCCCACTCCTCTCTTTTCTCTGCAAAAGCTTTATAAGGGGCACCATCAAGAAGAACAAGTGCCTTTTGGATTACCGGTTTCATTTCGCCATGACGGCGTTCCATGTTCATCATCATTGTGATTGGAACTCCGCCCGGAATCCACTCAGCTGCAGGAGCGGTTGTATTACGGATTGAGGAGAGATAACCTGTTTTACCGTTGGCAATCAACAGGGAGGCCACAAAACCAAGTGAGTAGCAGTAGTCGGAATCAAAATTGGAAGGTGCAGCGCAACGCCCCTCATAACCAAAGAAATGGTTTTGGGCAGAAAAACTGATTTTCAATCCTCCTCTTCTTAACTCAGCAAGTCTTTTTTCAACCATCTCGATCAGAAGACGCTCTGTTTCGATGCGTGAAACCTGAACATTTCCATGAGGGTCACGGTCGAGAGTCAGCTGACGACCGATACCATTGGGAAGGGAGGCAAATACTTTTGAAGATTCTTTTGAAAGTGTGTCGATAACAAAATCGCGACGCTCGGTGTTGGTGGTCAGATTCTGGAATTTTTCGGCTGTTGCGTGACCTTCAGCAAGCAGGTCATTGAGCTCATCGATGAGTACTTTCATTTCTGGAATAAATTCCACAAGACCTTCAGGAATCAGAGCGACACCGAAAGTTTCACCGTTTTGGGCACGTTTGACGACTACATCGGTAATATCGTTGACGATCTGCTCCAGGGTAAGTTTCTTCTCGGCAACCTCTTCAGATATCAGGCAGACATTAGGTCGTGACTGAAGGGCACATTCCAGACCGATGTGTGAAGCTGAACGCCCCATCAGTTTAATAAAGTGCCAGTATTTTTTAGCTGAGTTGGCATCACGCATGATGTTACCAATGAGCTCAGAATAGGTTTTACAAGCGGTGTCAAAACCAAATGAGGCTTCAATCATCTCATTTTTAAGGTCTCCATCAATGGTTTTCGGGCAGCCGATTACCTGGATTCCCGAATTCTTTTGCAGGTAGTATTCGGCCAAAACACAGGCATTGGTATTCGAATCATCTCCGCCAATAACCACAATAGCCTTAATTCCCAATTTGTTACAAATATCAATTCCTTTATCGAACTGTGCAGTCTCCTCGAGTTTGGTCCGTCCCGATCCGATAATATCAAAACCACCCGTGTTACGGTACTCATCAATGATATCGGAGGTTAACTCAACGTATTTGTGATCAACAAGCCCCGCGGGACCACCCAGAAAACCAAATAATTTATTTGAAGGATTCAGCTTTTTCAGTCCGTCAAACAGGCCGGAGATCACGTTGTGTCCGCCCGGCGCCTGTCCACCTGACAGGATTACACCCACATTAAGAACCGGATATGTTGCGGCAACTCCACTCTCCTCAAAAGTGATAATTGGCATTCCGTAAGTACCCGGAAAAAATTTCTTAATATCGTCCTGATCAGCCACAGAATTGGTTTTACCCCCTTCAACCACTTTTACTGTACCTGACAGTGCCTTTGGCATTTTCGGAGTATACTTTGAACGTTCAATCTGAAATACACTTTTAATCATTGTTATGATATTATGGATGAACACTATAAAAAATTACTGTTTTAAAAAGCGACGTAAAGTTAATCAATAAATACGTCTCCCGAAGAGTAACCTACCTCATATGGTTAAAATTAAGGAAAAATTAATATCCATGAGAAAATTGGTTAATTATACTATTTTTGAGGAGGTCATTCGCAGTTTATTGACAAATTGGTTGTCCCTGGCGCCGTTAAAATTCAAACCACTAAATAAAAGAGACACTATGAATCAGCAAGAGACTTCTTCAACTATCGACTCCTCCCCTTTTCTTCAAAGCCATTCAACGCTAATCCGCATCTGGCATTGGCTTACTTTTATTACAATCACAACATTGATGACCACTGTATTATTGGCATCAACAGCCCTGGAACCTCGAAAAAACATCAAGCTGGTGCAGGAGCAGTTAGCGAATAAGGGGGTTACGGTAAATGACGAGCAGGCTTTTTCAGTTTCTCATTCCTTTGATGATAAAATGTGGGATTTTCATAAACTGATCGGTTATGGACTCGCCTTTTTACTGTTATCCAGGATAATTATAGAAGTTGTTCAACCGGGCGGGGAGAAAGTACTGGAACGCATAAAAAAAGGGTTAAACCTTGATATGAAATCTGCTGATGGTCAAAAATTGAAAAAACACTACCTGATCGTTAAACGGGGATATTTCGCATTCTATCTGTTACTGCTGGTTATTGTTCTCACAGGATTGGGGATTGCCTTTAGCCATGATGTTGCATTTCTTGATCATAACCACCGCCTGATAAAGCAGATACATGAATTTTGCCAATACCTCATGTACGCATTTGTGGCACTCCACCTTATTGGGGTAATCGTTGCAGATATTACACATTCAAACGGGGTTGTTTCAGGAATGATTAATGGGAATAAGAAGAGGCAATAGGCATTAGGCAATTAGGCGGGAGGTTAACTCTTAAACTGAATAATATTATGAAAAAAGTATTTTTAATTATTGCAGTCATTTCCGCGATGATCTGTTTTTCGAAGCAGAATGTTTCCGCGCAAAAATCTTCTTATCGTGTTGCCAAAACGATTCAGCTTGAAGGTGACGGTGGCTGGGATTACCTTTCAGTTGATGAAATTAATCATCGACTGTTTGTGTCACATAGTACCGTGGTGAATGTCGTTGATTTAATAAAGGGGGAACAAATAGCCGTAATTCCCGGAACAGAAGGGGTTCATGGCATTGCCGTTGCCAATGATCTGAATCGGGCCTTTATTTCCTGTGGCAGGGACTCATCGGTTTTGGTGGTTGGGCTCGGAGATTTTAAGCTTATTGCTAAAATAGCGGTAACAGGCAAAAATCCGGATGCCATTCTTTATGATTCGTTTTCGAAAAAAGTGTTCACCTTTAACGGTAGGACAAACAATTCGACAGTGATTGATGCCAGCACGCTTAAAGTTATTGGTACGATTCCGCTTTCAGGAAAGCCTGAATTTGCACAAACCGATGGACAAGGGAAGATATTTGTCAATATTGAGGATAAAAGCAGTCTGACACTAATCAATTCCAATTCGCTTCAGGTCGAAAAAAGCTGGTCTATTGCTCCCGGTGAAGAGCCTTCCGGATTGGCACTTGACCGCATAAATCACCGTTTATTCTCTGTTTGCAGTAATAAGATGATGATCGTTTCCGATGCACTATCCGGAAAGATTATTACTTCAGTTCCCATTGGCAATGGGTGTGATGGTGTGGCTTTCGATCCCGGGACGAAATGTATTTTTGCCTCTAACGGAGAGGGGACGATGACGGTTATTCAGCAGATTAATGCCGATAAATATGAGGTTAAAGAGAATTTCACCACTCAGCCCGGCGCAAGAACCATCACTGCAGATCCGACAACTCATCATATCTTTCTCTCTGTTGGGGAATATTTACCTGGCACAGACAGAAGAAGGGGTGTCAAACCAAATTCATTTAAAGTCATCGAAATCGAACCGGCAAAATAGCCCGTTCAGTTTTTGAATTCCTCCTTACGATTTCAACTTAAACTAGCCACTGCTATGAAAAAAGAGATTCTGATTTTTCTAAGTTTATTTTTCATCACCTTGTTTTCCCAGGCTCAGGTGTGCGATGAGTCGTCTTTAGCTCAAAAACCCGGAGTATGGAAAGAGGGGCCTAAAGGGTCAGTGACCGGGATAGCTGCGACCGATCTTGCCAGAGAAAAAGCGGTTTTGGGATCGATACACGCGATGGTAAAAGCCAACTATTCCCCTATTGGGTTGGAGGCTGATTTCAACAATGCATTTTATACCCCTTATCCCGAAATGCCGGCAAATACCTGCAGTTATAATATCCGGTTTCTTCCCTTTTATTGTGATGGCAATACACAGAAAACAGCTCACGAAACATCTACGACTTTGACGATAGGAATCAACCTGTTTGACAGTGAGATATATGAGACGTTCGCGGAAAATAGTTCGGAGGGAAAGGGGTTTCACAGTATGGATGATATGCCTGTTCAAATGGATGGCTATTATTTTTTTAAAGAGAAGAATGCCAATCTTGGGTTTGGTATTAACGGAAAGAGCAAAATGTGGCTAATCACTCAAAATGGTCAGCTCCCGTATGCCTATGTTAGTAAAAAAACATTCCTCGAGAAGCGGAAACAATTATTGTCCAGGGACCGGCCGTCTGCGCTTGCCAGTCTTCAGGAGAATTTAAAATCGCTTGAAGGACAGAAAATCCAACTGGAGAAGGAGTATCAATCTGATCCGGAGAAACTCAAACGATATTTAAAAAATACCTATCTCTACAATAAGGAGAAGTTTGAAAAAACGATTATTAAAACTGAACTGGATTTTAAAAATACTTTCGCAAGCATTGAAACGATGCTAAAAATGGCCCCTTCAGAATTGGAGCAGCCGGCCATTGTAAAACAGGATCCAAACGACTATTTATCCTATCTTTTTACTACCGACGATGATCCATTCGGTCGGGTACTGATCCAGCCCAATCCAGGGTACTTCACTAAAAAGCTACCCCGGTCTACTCCACAATTCATTACAATACAAGTTATTGGAGATATGAATAACAAGATTTCAGCCAAATCGATTGCAGACGTGGTTAAAGCAATTGATTTTGCAGCATTGAAAAATATGTTGGGGAAATAGCTGGCATGAACAGAGCCTAACAAAAACCGTGGTATGAAAAAGTCAGTATGTATTTTAATTATACTCGTGGTAGTGAGCAGCTCACTGGTACATGGGCAATATGATCCTGACAGTCTCCTGTCAATAAACGGAACACAGTCAAATAAAAAAGGAGGGATCACAGCTGACTCATAATTTTGATTTTAAGGCTCTTCAACAGATGTTGGATCATTAGGATATAAATTTAATCCAAACGGGTCAACGCTGAAGGATCGGCTGATAACTAGTTTTTCAGGCTGGGGGATTCAGATAGATCGGCACGAATGGGCAGGGTGAAGAAGAAAGTTGATCCTACTCCGGGAGTTGAATCGACTCGGATTTCTCCACCAAAAAGGTTTACGATTCCGTGACAAATTGACAACCCTAATCCACTTCCTTCAAAATTTCGGGTAGAGGAACCATCTCCCTGCATGAATTTTTCAAATATCTGATTTTGCGTTTCTTCATTGATCCCAATTCCGGTATCTTTCACAAAAAATTCGATGATTTGCGGATTCATTAAAAAACCAAATGTGATTGTTCCGGCATTGGTAAATTTAATTGCATTCCCTAAAATATGGGATAGCACAATCTTCAGTAATTCAGGGTCTGTAATTACAGTTAATTCCAAAGGTTGTTCCGGAAGAGATAACTCGATTGTCAGACCTTTTTGTGCGCAAATTTTATGGAATTTCTTCTCTACATCATAAAGGAGATGCATAAGGCGAACCGGTTGGTATTTAACTTCGATATTTGATGAATAAATCAGTGATATATTCACGTAGTCGGTGATTGTATTAACCAGGCGATCAGTTGAGGTTTTCATCAAATCGATATATTCCTGTTTCTCCGAATTACTCAGTTCCGCATCGGCCAACAGGGAGGCAAATCCGAGAATACCATTCATCGGGGTTCGAATTTCATGGGAGATGGTTTGCAAAAAGGAGGTCTTTAGCCTGTCGCTGGCCTCAGCCTTCTCCTTGGATGCGAGCAAATCAACTGCCAATTTTTCAAGTTCCAGAGTACGCTCTTTTACCTTAATCTCCAACAGTTGATTTTGATTTTTTAATTGCAGGTGAAGAGACCTGGAATAGAGCAAATTCCGAATACGTAATCCGACTTCTGTGAGGTCGAAAGGTTTTGACAGGAAGTCACTTGCACCCTCTGACAGGGCTCGCTGTTTTGCTTCGGTTGTAATATTGGCAGAGAGGACCAGGATAGGGAGAAATGTGGAATTGTCAATAAGTGGTTTTAACTGGTTCAGAATATCGAATCCTGACAGGTAGGGCATAGCCAGATCGAGTAAGATCAGATCGGGAGCAAAGGTTTCGAACAGCTGCAAAACATTTCTGGAGTCTGTCGTACTTCTAACATGGATATATCCCTCCATCTCAAGAAATCCTTCCAATAAATCAACATTAGGTTGCTGATCATCGACAATCAGGATATTTGCATTTTGAAATAAGATCTCCTTCATTATACTATCTGTTCAAGGGGTTAGTCCACGAATTGACAAAAATATTAATTTATTGGTCAAAAAAAGTATTTTTTATTTATTGTCTGCAGAAAATTTATTTGTTCCAACCACTCATCACCTTAATCAGGACGGCCACTTTTTCTTCGAGTATTTGATTTTTATGTTCCAGTTGTTGATAGAGGTAGCGTGTTTCGAGCAGGTTTCTGATCCGAAGAAATACCTCTATAAAATCAAATGGTTTGGCCAGAAAATCGCGCGCTCCACTGGCAAGAGCCCGTTGTTTGGCATTTGGCGAGATATCGGCAGTAAGAACCAGGACTGGCCAGAAGACGCTTGGAGCCATCAATGGTTTAAGTTGTTCGAGCACCTCGTATCCTGAGAGTTTGGGCATCATTAAATCGAGCAGGATTAAATCGGGCTGATATGTATTAAATAGTTCGACTGTCTTCACAGGATCTGTCGTAGAAAGGATATTTTCAAATCCCTGCATTTGGAGGTACCCTTCCAAAAGATCAATATTGGGCTGATGGTCATCCACAATCAGAATTTTCGCATTTTTCAGGTTAGAATCAAGCATAATATCAATTTTTAGTGTTTGTTTAATTTCGAATCCATTTATCAACTTCAAATAAAAATGCCGAAACATCCAGCGGTTTGGTTAAATAGTTTCGGGCTCCCGCGTTCAACAAATTTTCAATTTGCAGGGGAGTCGCATCTGCGCTGATAATTACAACCGGAATTTCTCTGGTTTTCAATTCAGCCTGAAGCAGCAATATCACTTCATAACCATGAATATCGGGAAGGTTCAGATCGAGGAGTATAAGATCGGGTTCCAGTTCGATAGCCAATGGAACTGCCTGTTTCCCATTCACATTTGAAATGAGAGTGATATTTAAACGTTGAGAAGCTATGATTTGTTCAATCAATTCAATATTAGAAGGATTATCTTCGATAAGGAGGATAGTTCCGGCTTTCCCTGCCGATGGGAGCTCATCAATTATTTTCTCTTCAGGGATTTCAGATTTATTCCTATTCCCTTTACTTTGTGGCAGCTTAATCCAGAAGGTGCTACCAACTCCGGGGACACTCTCCACCCCAATTGTCCCGTTCATTGCGTTGATCAGTTTTTTGACTACTGCCAGACCCAGGCCAGTTCCTTCCGTGGTAGTTTTTTCTGCCCCTATTCGTTCGAAAGGTGTAAATAATCTGGGAATATCTGAGAACAGGATTCCTGATCCTGTATCGGTGATAGCAATTCTTACAGAAACAACCCCAGCTTTATTTGCCGGTAAAATTTCGCTCTTTAAAGAGATGGTCCCACCCTCCCTATTGTACTTAATTGCATTACTAAGCAGGTTTAGCAGCACCTGTTTTAAATGTCGCCGGTCGGCATACACAAAAAGTGAGTCTTGAGTTGCATCTAAAACTGCTATTTTGATCTCTCTTGCGGCGGCAAGAGGCTTCACAAAGTCGAGCATTTCGCGAATGACACGTTGAAGCAAAACAGGTTCCAGAATTAGTTCAAGATGGCCTGCTTCGATACGTGAAATTTCAAGGACTTCATTAATCAGGTTAAGCAAGTGTTTTCCGCTGTTATGAATATGTCCTACTGCTTTTTTTTGTTGCAGATTTAGTTTTCCTCCCATTTCAAGCAGCTGTGCAAATCCAAGGATTGAATTCATTGGAGTCCGAAGTTCATGGCTCATACGGGAGAGAAATTCACTCTTGGCCTGGTTTGCTTTCTCAGCTTCATTTCGCGCATTATTAATCTTTTCGATCGACTGCTTTCGTTCGGTGATATCAAAGAAGGTGACTACGGCGCCCTCTATCTGCCCATTGATAAAAAGTGGGTATGACCAATATTCACATGGGAAGCAGGTTCCATCCTTCCGCCAAAGTACTTCATCTTCAACATGGGTTCCCTTCTGCGTGTTGAATGAGTTATGAATCCTGCAATCATCCAAAGCCAGGGGAGTTCCGTCGGCATTTGAATGATGGATAAGTTCATGCATGTTTTCCCCGATTAATTGTTCCTCAGTGGCATATCCCAGCATCCGAATACAGGAGCTATTGGAAAAAGTGCAGCGACCATTCATATCAAGCCCATATATTGCTTCAGCGGTGGAGTTAAGTAGCTTCTTAAACCGTTCTTCACTTTTTTTAAGTTTATTGGTCGAGTCTCCTGCAATTAGCCGGGCCTGGGATATTGTATTAAAGAGTAAAAGGAACAAGGCCATTATTAAAATACTTATAATAATGCCTGAGACCAAAATGATCCGGACTTTGCTGCTCAAATAATTTTCGCGCAATTGCGTAAAATGGAGAATCCACGACTTGCCATTGAAATTTACCGATTGATCAAAGGTCTGAAAAGGGGTTTTTCCTATGGCTAACGAATCGGCCGCCTGACTATCGAATAATAAGTTGGCGTCTGATATTGTCCCATCGTACACCTGTAACTGGATCCGATCCAATAGCAGGGCATCCCAATGACCTAAAATTCCATACATCAAATCGTTCATCCGGAAAGGGCTATAGACCCAACCTTGGATAGCTTTTCGGCGCTCTTCCACGGTATTTGCCGGAAGTCCATAGCGATAAGCAGGGACATACATCAATGTACCAAACTGTACATCTTTATCAGATTCCTGCACCAAGATCACCCTTCCCGACAGGATAGCCTGATCTGAGTCGCGCGAAAGCTCCATTGCTTTGCGCCTGACAGGCTCCGAAAACATATCATAGCCAATTGCCCGAAGGTTTCGACCCTTTTGTGGTTCGAGATAAATGATTGAGGTGTAAATATCTCTTTTCCCAACCAGCTTCACGATATTTTCTTTAAACCCATCTTCCTGCAACTGCTGATAATGTTTTTGCAATTTATTTTCGGGTATAATCACAGCATAACCAACCCCTTGAACCCCTGCCAGATTTTTGTCGATTCGAGTCTTTTCAATAAATTCTCTCCATTCCTTCCGTGTAACCGAGTCAGTTGCATATAAAAAAGCGGAGCCTGAACGTAAAAGTAAAGCATAGGTATGCAGTCTTCGGGACATCCTTAATTCAATATCCCTGCAATCGGCAGCAAATTCCTTTTTCCTGGTTTTCACTTCGAGATTTCCGGTATAAAGAGCTGCACCAACTGTCAAAAGAAGTCCAATAGTCAGGACAATAAAACCCCTCCAACCAATTCGCAAAAGGACTTTAGGCAGGTCAAAACTATATTTAAACCGGTTAAATTTCATCTGATAATAATTTGATTTTTGATTACCAGATTGAACTCGCATGAGTTTATTATCCTTTCGGCTTGTGATGCTGAAATCATGCTCATTTCTTCCATGTTTAAATTTAGATTATCTTATTTCTAATTAATGAGAACACCAGATAGTCGTAATTATTTCATTTTTACCGGAATCTCCCCCAACCCCGGAGTTCCTTTAACCCCTCCAAAGAAAGGAAGTAATATGCTGTTATTCTTTCAGATACAGGACATAATTCTCCCATTCAGGAAGATTTAGATAAGTCAAAATCAAGTATCTAAAGTAGTACATTTTATCTTCCCGTTTACTTAATTAAAAATTGATTTGTTCATTCTTTGTTTTTTGTTTTATAACCCAGCCATTTATCAACTTCCTCCAAAAAAGCGTATACATCCAGAGGTTTGGTTAAATAATTCTGCGCCCCTGCGTTCAATAGTTTTTCAAGTTGCTGAGGCATAGCATCCGCACTGATAATAACAATCGGAATCGAAGATGTCCGGATGTCAGACTGGAGTGATTCAATCACTTTACTGCCATGGATATCGGGTAAGTCAAGATCGAGAAGAATTAAATCGGGACTATATTGAATTGCCATCTCCAGCGTTCCGGCACCAACCGGATTTGTGATGAGTTTGATATTTTTGCGTCCGTTTAAAAGAATTTGCTCAACCAGTTCGATATTCGACCTGTTATCCTCGATATACAGGACGGTTCCGACCTGGCTTTCCTGGAGTTGGTCGTTGTCGGATAAACCGGGTAATCGTTGACTAATTTCAAGCTGACGGCTGCAAAGGGGAAGTTCAATCCAAAAAGTTGTTCCTTCACCTTCGACGCTCTCCATGCCTATTGCGCCACCCATCGCATCCATAAGTTTTTTGACTAATGCAAGCCCCAGCCCGGTGCCTTCGGCTACTGTTTTTCCTGATCCAAGGCGAACAAATGGTTTAAAAAGTTTTGAAATATCCTCAGAAGAGATTCCATAACCGCTATCTGTAATCGAGATTCGAAGAGGGACAATACCGGCAATATTTTGTGGCTTAGTATTTGTTTTCACCACAATGGTACCACCCTCCCGGTTATATTTGACTGCATTATTAAGCAGGTTTAAAAGAACCTGTCGGATGCTCTGGTGGTCGGACTTTACATAAAGATGGTCCCCTGCCAAATTTATCTGGCTTATTTCGATATGGCGTACATTGGCAAGGGGTTGAACCATATCGATCATCTCGACGATAACCGAGTTTATCCCAACAGGTTCCAATGAGAGGGAGAGCATACCTGCTTCGATGCGCGATAAATCAAGCACTTCATTGATTAGACTGAGGAGGTGTCTGCCGCTGTTCAAAATATGTTTCACCCCTTTTTTGTGCGCGGATGATAGTTCGCTCATCTCCATCAATTGGGCAAATCCCAGAATTGAATTCATTGGTGTTCTGAGCTCATGGCTCATGCGTGACAGAAATTCACTCTTGGCAAGATTGGCTTTCTCCGCTTCATTTCTGGCCTGAATGATCTCTTCCTCTGCCTTTTTCTGAGCTGTAATATCCCAGTTCGTTCCTATCATTTGCAAGGGCTCTCCCGAGTTACCGCGATGGACATCTGCAAGCGCCCGGATATTGTGAATTGATCCATCAGGCCATAAAAGCCTGAATTCAGTGTCGAAATCTTTCACTCCGCTTAATGCCATCTGTATTTCTTCGTTGCCCCTATCCCGATCGTCAGGGTGAACACCGGCAAGCCATGCTTCATACGCGCCTGCAAAATCCTCTTCCGTAATACCATATAGGGCGAACATCTGATCATCCCAGACAAGCCTGTTGTTTGCAATATCGTATTCCCACACACCAACACCGCCAGCCTGTACGGCAAGAGCCAGACGAGATGACACCTGCTTAAGGTTATCTTCTGCCTCCTTACGTTCGGTAATATCCTGCAGTGTGCCGTAAGTGCCGATAATTTCATCCTGCTCATTTAGTCCTAACCGGGCAAACACCTCAATCCAGCGGAAGCCACCATCTTTAGTCAGATAACGGACCTGGTGGCGACAATACTCTTTTTGGCGCATAATCAACGGATGGAACAGATCCATATTCCGTTGCCGGTCATCAGGGTGAACATAATTAGTAAACAGTTGCCCCAATGACTCTTCCACCGTAAAACCGGTTACCTCTTCCCACGATTTATTCAGGAATATCCACAAACCGTCTGCATCTGTCTGGAAAATAATCTCCTTAATATTTTCCAAAACAGTTTTGTAACTCCTCTCGGATGCAGACAAAGCAGCTTCAATTTGCTTGCGCATGGTAATATCGGTAATAAATCCATGCCAGAGAACGGCGCCATTGGAAAGAAGCTGTGGTAATGCATTGCCAAATAACCAGTTGACCGTACCATCTTCAAACTTTACCCGGTATTCGTGGCGCCAGAGTGAGAGGTCCCTGGCAGAAATCTGAATTGAAGCAGATACATTCTCCAGATCATCGGGGTGAATCCTTGAAAATACGATAGAAGCATCGGTTGCTACATCCTGCGGAGAAACCCTGTAAATTTGGTGTATCCCTTCGCTGGCATAGGGGAAACAGGAGGTACCATCGGGGTTCATCCGGAATTGGTAAACTGCTCCGGGAACCTGGTCTGCGATCTTATTTAAGCGATCAAGGGCTTCTGCCGTAGCGGCCGATGCCAGTTTACGTTCGAGGATTTCGGTTTGAAGAATTTCATTGGTCTCAGACAATTGGGAAGTCCGCTCTTCAATGCGCATCTCGAGGGTTGAATTCAGATTTTGTATTTCATCCTCTTTTTGCTTTTTCTCCGATACATCGCGGACAAAAGCTAAAACTTTGTCGAGTCCAAGGGGAACAAGTCTGGCTTCGTAATATCCAGGATTGGAAATTCCCGTTACCCGATATTCATACGAAACTAATTTTTTCTGGTCGATGCATTCATTTATCCGTTGCAGGTGAAACTGAACCGTTTCAGGATCGAACAAAGCTTCAATATTTATACCCACGACTTGTTCTTCAGCGACAATCAATTTTTCGGGGGTATTCGTGTAATACTCCGTACTATTTCCAAGCTTATCCATTACGAAGATCAGGTCGGGCATTGCTGTAATGATCGCATTTAATCGTTCATTTTGTTGACTAATCTTCTGTTCTGAACGTTTACGGCTTGTGATATCCCTGTATTTCCATAAATGTCCGTTATAGGCGTTATCCAGGTAGGTAGGGATATAATCCCGCTCAAAATAACGGCCGTCGGCTAATTCCAGCTCATCACTGAGAATAACAACTTTATCAGAAAGGATCTTTTGAATATCAGCAACAAATTTTACAGGGTCTTTGAAAAGTCCTTTACTCTGCTCTGCCGAGTCGGTGCAATCGGCCCCGATTAATGCTTCGGGTGGAGCAGGAATCGAAAACATATCACAGAACAACTGGTTAGTCAGGACAATACTTCGGTTTGAATTTTCAAGCAAAATACCCTCCTGCATATTTATAATCAAATTACTGAGAAGCGTTGTCTTTTCTTTGAGTGCCTCCTGTGCAAGTTTGCGGTCAGTGATATCCCGAATGATTCCATAAGCACCAGCGTAATTGTCATTTTCATCAAATCGGGGTGAAGAACTTACATCAATGTATTTTGTATTCCCGCGTTTGGTGATGATCTTCAGCTCATAATCATTGGTAATTCCATTTTTTCGACTCGCTGACTGGTTAATTATTTTCTCAATTCCTTCGTTATTCAAATATTCGGTTAAAGAAGAACCGGTAAGGTCATCAACTGTGGTTTCAAATATCTTTGCAGCTGCAGGATTTACAAATTCAAATATTTCATCCTGATTAACCACACCAATTCCATCGGCTTGAGACTGAATAATTAACTTAAATTTCCGCTCACTCTCTTTAAGTACATTTTCTGTTTCCTTTCGTTCGGTAATGTCCTGGATTTTTGAGAAAAGAAATTCTGAATCATTAAATTGAATAGGGCCCGAATAAACTTCCACTTCCCGAATTTCACCATTGGCTAAAAGGTGTTTAAAAAAGAAATATTTTCGCTTTTCCTGTTTGGCCAACTCCATTTCCATTTGAATCTCTTCGGGAGTCAGGGTATTGATCTGGGAAATATTCATTCTGCAAAGTTCAGAATGGGTCCAACCATAATAATGGCTTGCCGCCGGATTCGCCTCCACAATCGCTCCGTTCATGGGATCTACTATCAAAAAAACGGAATGATTGCCTTCAAATAGTGATTTCTGCCAGGCTTTGCTTTGATTCAACTCCTGCTCAGCACGAGCCCGAAGTTCAGATTCCCGACTAATTGAGATCTTCAGCGAACTAACCTCCAACTTAAGTCTCTCCAACTCCCCATCAAGCAATCCGTTGGATAAATCCTGATCATCCATATTCATCTTAATTTAATTACCCCGATAATTTTAAACCCGGAAATGTTTGTTAAATAATCGAAAGGATAAAACATTAATAGCTTTTGATTACTTAGGCTAGATATCAGCCAAAAATAGTGAAAATCCTGTTAGGAAACAACTTGTTAATGCCAATTAATTTACCCGTGCGTAAAATATTCAACCATTGTAAATATATTTTAATCGCTGTGTACATGCACTTGGTTTTCAGATTATTTTTATCGATTTACGGCTTACTCCAATTTCAACTCGCTTCCTTTAAAAATTAGTAACTCTGAGGCTGCTAAACAGGTTAGGCTAAAAAATAAATCCCGTTCAATAACCCGGATCAGAAAATAATCAACAATTTCCAGGAGGCAAATGAGTCCTTAATCACAAAAAGTCGGTCAAACAGTAAAAAAATAATGGAGGGAAGATGCGCCGGAGTTTATGATCTGCGGACAACCATAAAAGTTGTCACAAAGGTTGGGATTACCGGTTAACAGCCTTAACCGGGCAATTCAGGCGAACCAGGATGCCAATTTTGAACCCGGATTCGACAAGTCTACCCTCCCCTCCTACCGAGGTAAAGGGAATTATGGAATGTACTTTTGCATAAGGATTTACAAAAATTGAGAGTTTGCTGTTTAAATTATATTTTATACCCAGTCCCAGATTTAATCCAATACCGTTTTGATTTTCAACTGAGGTTGAATTGCCACCGCCAAAACCAAGAAACAAACCGCCTTTAAGGAAAAAATACTTCATGAAATTCAACCGGATTGTAGCAGGAATTGTAATTAATGAAAATCGGTCATGAGTTGAGATACCTCCGTAAATCAGGGGAAGATTCGGTTCAATTAGAAATTTATGTTCTGAATATTCAAGTCCGGTTTCAAAATCAAATGTTTTGTTCAAAGGATAAAGATAAGATAGTCCGAGGGTGAAAAATCCATTACCACGATACCCCGGACCACCAACAGTTTTTCGAAAACTAAGGAGGTCATTGGATCCAAAGGATGAGGTTATGCCTATTTGCCCTTTCCCTTTAGTACTGCCGTTATCAGCTGCAAAAACTGGTAATGATGTTACGAATGTTAAAAATGTAAGGAAAAAAAATGATTTCAATATTTTGATTTTAGGCAAGGGTAAAAATACTATTAAGTTTAATTATTGTTATCTCTTTTTTATAATAAAACCGTTATAAATGCCCTTGACCCTACTACGAACCAATATGGAATAATTATTTCAAAAATATGCAGCAATTATATTTACCAAATTGGTAACAAAGCGTTATCTTTACCAGGAATTGTTAAACCTTGATGAGAGTAGTTGCAAAAAAGATACTTCGGGAGTTTTGGGAAAAGCAACCGGATTCAAAAGAACAGCTTAAGACATGGTATAGTGAAAGCGCTAAAGCGAAGTGGACTTCACCGGTTAGTATTAAATTGGAATATCCTAGAGCAAGCATTTTAAAAAGTGGTAGAGTTATTTTCGATATATGTGGAAATAAGTACCGTCTAATTGTTCAGATAAATTATCTAAGACAATGGGTATTTATAAGATTCATTGGAACACATTTGCAATATGATCAAATAGATGCTGATAAAATTTAAATTCAATGACAATAAAGGTTATAAAAACGGAAGAAGAATATAATCAGGCTCTTAGATGGCTTGAAGCAATATTTGATGCACCGGCAGACTCTGCTGAAGGTGACAAAGCAGAGCTATTAGGAGTATTGATTGAGAAGTACGAAGATGAATATTATCCAATTGATGCTCCAGATCCAATTGAAGCTATTAAGTTTCGGATGGAACAAATAGGGATGGACAAAAACGATCTGGCAAAGGTAATTGGGTATAAGAGCAGAGTTTCGGAGATTTTTAGCCGTAAAAGAAAATTAACGCTAAAAATGATTATTAACCTGCATGAGAAACTAAATATTCCGTACGAATCGCTGATTGTTAATTAGACCCTCAAGGTTTTGGAAACCTTGAGGGTCTGGTCCTATTTAATATTTATAGTGGCCGATATCTTCAAGTGATGATGCGCGGATAAATTCAGCGCGGGCTTTAACCTCTCCCTTGGCCATCTTATTGAAATTCTGTGCCGAGCGTGAATATTCAATATCGCGGTTGGCATCCAGAACCAGCAGGTAGCTCATAATGATATAACCAGCCATCTCCACCAAACGGCGGGCGTGGAAATCGATAAATTCCGTATCTCCAACATTGATCACCTTTTCAGCAGCTTCCTCAAAATCCCAGGTTAGAGAGATTAAGACGCGGCGATATTTTTCAAGATCAGGTCTCAGATCCTGTTTTTCATAGACCCGGATTTGCTTGAGGTATCCTTCAGTAGTAACTCCCCTGATCGCGGCGACAACCTGTAACTGCGTAGTACCTTCATAAATTGATGTGATTCGGGCGTCGCGATAGATCCGTTCAACAGCATAATCCTTCATAAACCCTGAACCGCCATGAATCTGAATCGCATCGTACGCATTCTGGTTACAGTATTCAGAGGAGATCCCCTTTACCAATGGTGTAAAGATGTCGGCAAGTTTCTGATATTCTTTCATCTCATCACGCTCCTCGGTGGTTAGTTTGCGCTCTTCGGAGATATGCTGATACGTTTTATAGAGATCGACAAACCGCGCTGTTTCATAGAGTAACGTACGCGAGCCATCTAGTTTTGCCTTCATTACAGAGAGCATTTCGTAAACAGCAGGAAAATGAATAATTGTTTTTCCAAACTGAGCTCTCTCTTTGGCATATTGCAATGCCTCACGATATGCTGCCTCTGAGATTCCAACGGCTTGTGCTGCAATTCCAAGGCGGGCTCCGTTCATCAGTGCCATTACATATTTGATCAGACCCATTTTCCGGTTTCCAATCAATTCACCCGGTGCATCTTTAAAAACCAGTTCGCAGGTAGGCGATCCGATGATCCCCATCTTGTGCTCGATTCTTCGAACTGAAACGCCACCTTTGCGTTTATCGTAAACATACATTGACAAACCACGGCCGTCGCGTGTCCCCTCTTCCGAGCGGGCGAGTACCAGTGCTATGTCTCCATCACCATTGGTAATAAAACGCTTAACGCCGTTAAGCAGCCAGGTGCCTTTACTTTCAGACCAGGTCGCTTTAAGCTGAACAGCCTGAAGGTCAGAACCGGCATCAGGTTCGGTAAGGTCCATCGCCATTGTTTCGCCCTGAACCACACGTGTAAGCCACCGCTCTTTTTGCTCTTCGGAGGCAAATTCGTTCAATGTTTCGGCGCAATCCTGAAGTCCCCAGATATTGACAAATCCAGCATCTGCTCTTGAAACAATATCTGCAGCCATGATGTAAGGGACAATCGGAAAATTAAGCCCCCCAAATCGACGGGGAAGTGTAATTCCGAGCAAGCCTGCTTTAATCAGGGCATCGAGGTTTTCCTGAGTTCCCCGGGCATAAATCACTCTTCCGTCAACTACCTGAGGCCCTTCGGCATCAATAGATTCGGCATTTGGGGCGATGATATCCCCGCTGATTTCGCCAACAACTTCAAGAACCCGCTCATAGCTATCCATGGCGTCCTCAAAATCGATCGGGGCGTAATCAAAATCAGCTTTATCGGTGAAATTCCGTTCCTTCAGCATCACCAGCTTCTGCATCATCGGGTGCGTCAGGTGGAATTTTAAGTCTTTATTGTCGTTATATAAATTTGCCATTGCTCTTTATATTTTATGATACAAACCGGTTAATCCCGATTTACTTCGTATTTTGTTTATAATACTTGATCATTTTTGGAATTATCTCTGAGATATCGCCGGTAATCACATAATCGGCCAGTGAGTTAATCGGGGCATCAGGGTCTGTATTTATGGAGATGATCTGAGCCGACTCCTCCATTCCTGCCCGATGCTGCACCTGACCTGAAATACCACAGGCAATGTAGAGTTTTGGACGGACGGTAATTCCGGTTTGTCCGATCTGTCGCTCATGATCGGCATAACCTGCGTCAACGGCTGCACGGGAAGCCCCAACTTCGGCGCCAAGCAGGTCGGCAAGCTCATACAGGAGTTTAAAATTCTCTTTTGAACCTACACCATAACCTCCTGAAACGACAATGGTAGCCCCCTTAATATTGATTTTCCGTTTCTCGAGGTGGCGTTCGATGATCTGAACAGCAAAATCGGTGTCAGAAACATATTTTGAGACTTCGAGATGGTTTACTTTAGCGGGATAATTGTCATTTATGATCAGTTTTCGCATAACCCCTTCGCGAACAGTCGCCATCTGGGGGCGGCAGTCGGGATTAATAATCCATGCGATGATATTCCCTCCAAAGGCTGGACGAATCTGGTACAACAGATTTTTATAGGTCTTGCCCGCTTTTTTATCTTCATGGTCACCGATTTCAAGGCTTGTGCAATCGGCAGTCAAACCGCTGTGCAGTGCGGAGGAGACACGTGGGCCTAAATCACGGCCGATGGGTGTTGCTCCCATCAGGGCGATCTGAGGTTTCTCCTCCTGGAACAATTTAATCAGAACCGATGCATGAGGCGCAGTGGTATACGGGGCTAAACGGGGATCATCAATAATATGAACTACGTCGGCACCATAGGGGATCACCTGTTTTTCAATTTCTTTAAGACCGGAGCCTATAATGACTGCTTCGAGCTGACATTTGAGTTCATTGGCTAATGAGCGCCCTTTAGTGAGGAGTTCGAGGCTCACATCGGCCACAACTCCATCTTCAACTTCACAATATACAAATAAGTTATTCATTTTGAATATTTTTTTACCAGTAAATAACTACTAACCAATTACATGACTCTCGATTAATTCCTTCATCAGGTCATTGATGCCTTCATCGGCAGCAGTCAATCGTTTCGCGTCTTTTGCCTGTAAGATAACATTTTCGATTCGCTTCACCTTTGTTGGAGATCCTGCCAGCCCCAATTGTTCCGGGGTAGATTGAATCTCATTAACCGTCATCTCCTGAATATTCAGAAATGGGCGGGAATCATAAAGGTAAAGATAATCTTCAGCAGCATCCTGACGCTCGGTCACTGTTCGGGCATGCTTATATTTCATCAATAATTTTGCGTTACGTGAACGGCAATCGGGTGCCGAACTGTTTACTGTCAGAAGTAGTGGCAGTGGTGCTTTTACCGTTTCAACACCATTGTCCAGCCGGCGGCGGGCTTTGATGGACGATTTTTCAATCTGAAGAATCTCTTCAACATAGGTTACCTGGTTAATGCCAAGTTTCTCAGCAACCTGGGGACCCACCTGTGCGGTATCACCATCGATTGCCTGACGACCGGCAATGATAAGATCAAACTTACCCATCTCCTTTATGGTCTGAGATAAGGCATAGGAGGTTGCCAGGGTATCCGAGCCGGCAAAAGCCCGGTCGGTCAAAAGAATTCCACCGTCAGCTCCGCGATAGAGACCTTCGCGGATAATCTCGGCGGCACGTCCTGGACCCATGGTTAAAATGGTCACTATAGTTCCGGGAATCTGGTCTTTGACCCTAAGGGCCAACTCCAGTGCGTTGAGATCCTCCGGATTAAAAATTGCTGGAAGGACGGCTCTGTTCACCGTTCCATCAGCTTTCATGGCATCTTTCCCTACATTTCGTGTATCGGGAACCTGCTTGGCGAGTACGATTATTTTTAAACCCTTCATAATTTTTCTGTCTGGTTTTTAATCATTAATGTGAAAACAATAAGCTTTTAAAGGCCATATTAAACCCTCATTGATGCTCGTATTCTTTGACAAACCGGCGTGCATGAGGGTTTCGGAAGGCAAATATAAAACTTAAGGAGTTGCTGACAAATTCCCTGAAGGTACCCTATGAGGAAGTGTAATATAGGTCAATCCATAGTGGCAGAGCGAGTTCATTCGTAACTCTACTGTTTTTCAAAGACTTCAAGGGGATAAAATCTTACATTTCCTAAAAACAGGAATCAAAATGCTGATATTGAACCTGATAATTTAGAATGATTATTGAAAAAAAAGTCCGGGCCAAGTCCGGGTCCGACTTATAGTCAGTCCGAGCCCGACTTAAAGTCGGACCCGGGCTTTCTAAAAAAAAAGTCCCGGCCCCAACTCAATGTCGGGGCCGGGACTAGCCTTAATATATTCTATCCTGAAAAGTTATGCCTGACCTGTCGGACCGCTGAAACTCATTGGAACCATATTGTTGGGTCCTTCATGAATCTGGATATGACCATGAATTGTTTCATACTTGGATACATTTTCCTGGAGAGCCATCATCAGCCTTTTGGCATGTTCCGGAGTCAGAATGATCCGGGACTTGACATTAGCTTTTGGAATACCTGGCATCACGAGCACAAAATCGACCACAAACTCAGATGGAGAGTGGGTGATAATGGCCAGATTAGAATAGGTACCCTGAGCAACCTCTTCGGTGAGCTCAATATTCAGCTGATTTTGATCCTGATTTTCGTTGTTCATAACAGTTGATTAATAATCTTCGTCTTCGTCACCATTGCTATCACCCTTTTTCGAATCGATCAACCGATCGTATTCGTCTTTAGAGCCAACCACGATGTTTTTAAACATTGGATTACCGGTACCGGCAGGAATAAGGTGTCCGCATATCACGTTTTCTTTCAAACCTTCCAGGTAATCGATCTTACCATTGATAGCCGCTTCATTCAGGACTTTTGTAGTTTCCTGGAACGAGGCTGCCGACATCCACGATTTCGTCTGAAGAGATGCACGGGTAATCCCCTGTAAAACCTGACTTGAAGTTGCAGGAACCGCGTCGCGGGCCTCTACAGTTTTCTTGTCGCGGCGTTTAAGCAACGAATTTTCGTCTCTCAGGCGACGGGCAGTAATGATCATACCTGGACGCAATGCTTCAGAATCTCCTGATTCGGTGATAATTTTCTTGGCATAAACCCAGTCATTTTCAGTGGTGAAATCACCCTTGTCAACGATCTGTTTTTCAAGAAAACGGGTATCTCCGGCGTCTTCAATTTCAACCTTTCGCATCATCTGGCGAACAATAACCTCGAAATGTTTGTCATTGATCTTCACACCCTGCATACGGTATACATCCTGCACTTCATTCACGATATACTCCTGAACTTTAGTCGGACCTTTGATGGCAAGGATATCAGACGGGGTAATTGCACCATCAGAGAGGGCAATACCTGCGCGGACATAGTCGCTTTCCTGAACCAGAATCTGGCGGGAGAGCGGAACAAGATATTTTTTAACTTCACCGGTGCGGGATGTAATCACCACCTCACGGTTACCACGTTTAATTTTTCCTAAGGTAACTTCTCCATCGATTTCAGAGACAACGGCAGGATTAGAAGGGTTACGGGCTTCGAAAAGTTCCGTCACACGTGGCAGACCACCCGTGATATCACCCGCTTTACCGGATGCACGCGGAATCTTCACCAATACTTCACCGCTTCGTACCATCTGACCATCATCAACACTTAAGTGACCACCTACCGGAAGGTTGTACGAACGTATTTCCATATCGTTCTCATCAACAATCTGTAAGGTTGGGTTTTTGGTTTTATCCCTGGTTTCGATGATTACCTTCTCCTTGTAACCGGTTTGTTCATCCGATTCTTCACGACAGGTTACACCGTCAATTAAATCGCTGTAAGAAACACGGCCATTGAATTCGTTGACAATTACACCATTATATGGATCCCATTCGCAAATTACGGTATCCTTTTTAATGTCTGCACCATTCTTGACGAATAATTTAGAACCATAAGGCATACTGTGGGTAGAAAGGGTAATTCCTGTATTTTTATCAATAATCTTTAGTTCAGCAAGACGACTTACGACGATATCAATAATATCACCCTTTTCGTCTGTCCATTCAACCGAGCGTAATTCCTCAATTTCAGCGATACCATCATAGCGGGCAACGACAGTTGACTGCGTTGAAACGTTACCCGCGATACCCCCAACGTGGAAGGTACGAAGGGTAAGCTGTGTTCCCGGTTCCCCGATCGACTGTGCAGAAATAACCCCTACAGCCTCTCCGAGCTGGATCATCTTGGCTGTTGCCAGATTCCGTCCGTAACATTTTGCGCATACACCGTTCTCTGCTTCACAGGTCAAAACGGACCTGATCTCAACTCGTTCGATCGGTGAATCTTCAATCACTGCAGCCACATCTTCAATAATCTCTTCTCCGGCGCTGATAATCAGTTTACCGGTAAGTGGATGGTAAATATCATGAACTGTTGTACGTCCGAGGATACGCTCAGACAAGGAAGCGACAACCTCTTCGTTGTTCTTCAGAGCCATCGCGATCAATCCACGTAAGGTACCGCAATCGTCAAGATTAATAATCACATCCTGAGCAACGTCGACAAGACGACGGGTTAAGTAACCAGCATCAGCCGTTTTCAACGCGGTATCCGCCAAACCTTTACGAGCACCGTGGGTTGAGATAAAGTACTCAAGAACCGAAAGTCCCTCTTTAAAGTTAGCAAGGATCGGGTTTTCAATAATCTGAGAGCCTGTTGAACCAGATTTTTGTGGTTTTGCCATCAATCCACGCATTCCGCAAAGCTGGCGGATCTGTTCTTTAGATCCACGGGCACCGGAATCCAACATCATATAAACAGAGTTAAATCCTTGTTTATCGGTGCTGATTGTTGTCATTACACTCTGAGTCAACCTGGCATTTACATGTGTCCAGAGATCGATTACACCATTGTATCGTTCGTTGTTGGTAATGAATCCCATGTTATAGGTATTCAATACCTCCTCAACTTCAGCATATCCTTCAGCAACCATTTCGGTTTTTACAGGAGGAATAATTACATCATCAAGGTTG
>CAIVCR010000111.1 GCA_903904515.1 uncultured Bacteroidia bacterium | reverse complement strand
GGCATCCTGTTTGCAATTTGTTTGTTGATAGCTAATATTTTAGCTACGAAAATTATCCTGATTGGTCCATGGGCAGCTCCCGCCGGAGTGTTGATTTTCCCCATTGCCTACATAATTAATGATGTCATTGTCGAAGTTTGGGGTTACCGGAAAGCAAGGCTGATTATCTGGTCGGGTTTCGCAGTCAATGTTCTGGCCGCACTCTTTTTTACCCTTGCAGTTGCTGTTCCATCGGCCCCGTTCTGGCAGAATCAGGAGGCATTTTCAACAATTCTGGGAAGCACTCCACGAATCATTCTGGCCAGTCTTATGGCTTACCTTATCGGTTCATTCCTGAATGCTTATGTGATGAGCAGAGTGAAGGTGTTAATGAAAGGGAAAGATTTTTCGGTGCGTGCAATCCTTTCAACCCTGGTTGGCGAAACTGCTGATTCAATGATTTTTATATCGATCGCTTTTGCTGGAATTCTTCCCGCCAATATTTTAATCGGAATGATCCTTACCCAGGCTTGCATAAAAACTGTGTATGAAATCCTGGTTCTTCCCTTTACAATCGTCGCAGTAAACTGGGTGAAAAAGGTAGAGGGTGTCGATTCGTACGATGAGTCAGTCTCGTATAATCCATTCTTAATCAAACAAATCTAGAGTAGATGTCGAAAGCGTTAGTAGTTTATTCCGGGGGGCAGGATTCAACCACCTGTCTTTTCTGGGCCAGGAAACATTTTGACTCAGTTTATGCCATCGCCTTTAATTATGGACAACGGCATGTTGCTGAACTGTCTGCTGCCAAACAAATTGCAGAAGATGCAAATGTGCAGTTAAACGTTTTTAACATTGATTTGCTGAGTGAGGTTTCCCATAATTCGTTAACCGATTCGCAGATGGAGGTGGAAACAGATCAACCTGATCATCGTCCGCCGAATACTTTAGTAGAAGGTCGGAATATGCTTTTTCTGACCTATGCCGCCATATTCGCAAAAGCAAATGGAATTAACAACATCATTACCGGAGTTGGTCAGGCTGATTACAGCGGATATCCCGACTGCCGAAATGAGTTTATTCTGTCACTGAATCAAACCTTGAATCTTTCCATGGATTTTGAGTACACGATTCACACCCCGCTAATGTGGCTTGATAAATCGGAGATCTGGCAGATGGCCGACGATCTTGGTGCGTTCGACATTGTCAGGGATCAAACCATTACCTGTTATCATGGAATACCCGGAGCGGGTTGCGGCACCTGCCCATCGTGCAAGCTGCGAAACAGAGGACTTTTGAACTATTTAAAAATCAGAAAGAATGGATGATTTAAAGAGTCTGGGGAAATCCTCAGATTACGAATTCAGTTATAATCCGGCAATCCTGGAAACCTTTGACAACCGCCATCCGGCTAACGACTACTGGGTAAAATTCAATTGCCCCGAATTTACATCATTGTGTCCGATTACGGGTCAGCCCGATTTTGCAGCCATCTATATCAGCTACATCCCGGATATTAAGATGGTGGAAAGTAAGAGCTTAAAGCTCTACCTGTTTAGTTTTCGCAACCATGGCGGATTTCATGAAGATTGCGTTAATCTGATTATGAAGGATCTGATTAAACTGATGGATCCCAGGTACATTGAAGTCTGGGGGAAATTTACACCTCGGGGAGGTATCAGCATTGATCCGTGGTGTAATTATGGTAAACCCGATACTAAATTTGTGGCTATGGCTGAGTACCGGTTAATGAACCACGACTTTTATCCTGAAAAGGTGGATAACCGCTAATTTTAAGTACCTGATTCAGCCAGTATGGTGTGAAAATTGCTGGCTATCTGTGTTGTATTATACAAAGATAATAGTTTTGATAAAATATCATATAAAAAGAAAGGTGCCCCAATGGAGCACCTTTCTGAATATTTAGTTTGAAAGTAATTATCCTTTCTTAACTTTTTTGTAACCATAAATTGCGCTTGCACCCAATTCCTCTTCAATACGGAGTAGTTGGTTGTATTTGGCCATACGGTCTGAACGGCTCAAAGAACCTGTTTTGATCTGGCCAGCGTTTGTTGCAACTGAGATGTCCGCAATAGTGGCATCTTCAGTTTCACCTGAACGGTGTGAAGTAACGCTGGTGTATCCTGCACGGTGGGCCATCTCGATAGCATCAAGAGTTTCGGTTAATGTACCTATCTGGTTTACCTTAATCAGGATAGAGTTGGCAGCGCCTAATTCAATCCCTTTTTTAAGGTATTCAACATTGGTTACAAATAAATCATCCCCGACTAACTGGCATTTGTCGCCAATTTTTTGGGTAAGCAATACCCATCCGTCCCAGTCATTCTGGTCAAATCCATCTTCAATCGAATCAATAGGGTAATTAGCTACCAGGGTTGCAAGGAAATCAACCTGCTGTTCGCGGGTTCTTTTCACACCTGTAGATCCTTCAAATTTAGCGTAGTTATAGATGCCATCTTCATAGAATTCAGAAGCAGCGCAATCAAGACCTATTGAAACGTCCCCGCCATCTTCTGCGCGACCCGGTTTGTAACCAGCCTTAACAATCGCCTCGAGGATGCTGTTTAGGGCATCTTCTGTTCCGTCAAGTTTAGGGGCAAATCCACCTTCGTCACCAACAGCTGTGCTAAGGTTACGATCGTGAAGCACCTTTTTAAGGCTATGGAAAACTTCAGCTCCCATGCGAAGTCCTTCGCGGAACGAAGTCGCTCCGATTGGACGGATCATAAATTCCTGGAAAGCGATAGGGGCATCAGAGTGAGAACCGCCATTGATGATGTTCATCATTGGAACAGGCAAAGTTTTTGCATTTGTTCCTCCGATATAGCGGTATAATGGCATATCAAGATATAGTGCTGCGGCCTTAGCTACAGCCAGAGATACGCCTAAAATAGCATTTGCACCAAGATTGGATTTGGTTTTTGTACCGTCAAGTTCAATCAGTTTATTGTCCAATGCAACCTGATTTAGTGCACTCATGCCAACAATTTCTTGAGCAATTGTTGTGTTGATATTTTCAACGGCTTTAAGAACACCTTTTCCAAGGTAACGTTTTTTGTCTCCGTCGCGTAGTTCAAGGGCTTCGTTTTCGCCGGTTGATGCACCCGATGGTACAGCAGCACGACCCATAATTCCACTTTCAAGGGTAACTTCTACTTCAACGGTAGGATTACCGCGTGAATCAAGAATTTCTCTTCCGATTACTTTGTCGATTAACATTGCTTTTGTGTATTTATTCGATTAAACATTAATATTGCTGTCAGGCTGACAGTGAATTACATGAATTAGTTCCAAAATCTTTAAACCCGACAAAGATAATCATTCATTGGTTGATCTGAAACAAAATTGGAAGGTTACTGTTAACAAGAGGTTAAATTTATAGTTTCTCTTTTTCAAGTTTCTTCTGGATCTTTTTAATCGCCGATTCAATAGGTTTTTCTGGTTCGATGACGTTATATTCTCCCCAAAAGCTGCGGTCAGCGAATCCTGAAATCTCATCAGCCATTACTACATTTGATTTTATCCGCTCACTCCCTTTTGCCGGTCTTTCGCTGGATTTTTCCCAGTTGGTTACTGCCATCTCTATTGTGGATTCATAAATTGTATTGAAAAGCCTTCTGTTCCATTCAATCTTGAAGGTAATCTGCCCCCTGGAATAGCTGTAATACCATCTGCCATCTTTTTCGCGATAATCGACTCGATATGAGGCGGTGGTGGGATACACCCTGGCGCTGACAGGTTTCTTCTTAATAAACATTTCGGATGTCAGAACTTTATTTGTAACATTCAGATTAAAGGTCGCACTGGTAATGGCAAGGCTCTCAGTGTCAATGTAGAGTTTGCCGAAATAAAGTGGAAGATCAGTATAGGGGCGTTGCTTGAATGCAAGTATGTAGATAAGCCGGTCATTGATTTTGGTGATATTCTCGAGAATAAATTCGTAACAACCTATCATATCTTCGGTGAAAACCATTTCTGGATTCTTCATAATGTCCATGTACAATGTACTATAGGGGCCACCCTGGAGTTTGAAAGTTAAGGTGTCCAGCTTGGTGTAATCGGTACTCTTTCTGGCTTTATAAAGCTGAGCGATATCAGGTCTTGCAGACATATAGGGCTGTTTGTATATTTCAACTACGGCCTCCGACAACGAAACATAGGTTCTTCTTTTTTTGATGGTTTCACGGTAAAAGGCGGTCATAGAGGTTGGATCGCTGAAATAATTCTCGTTCCGTTTATTCATTACCGCACGGATCAGCAGCTCCGGATCCTTTGGAAATACCCTAACCTCATTTAGTGCAATGACCAACATATCAAGTTCTATTTTTGTCTTTTCAGATTTAAAGAGAGATAGATTAAGGATCTTATCCTTATAACCGAGAAATGAGATGGTAACTTTCCCCTCAGTAAGATTTTTGGGAACCTTTAAGGCAAATTCACCTTCTGTATTTGTAACCGTTGCAATATTTGTTCCATTTAGCGACAGGGAAGCAAAGGCAAGAGGCGATCTGGAATCCTTGTCAATTACTGATCCTTTGTACTGCACGTAGGTTAATGTATCAGGCTGATTCGATTTTGGAACAGTAGGAGTTGCAAGTATTGCATCGAAAAAACCCATAAAAACGATAATCAGGAGAGCTAATGTCACCACTCTTTTTATGGATTGGAAATTTTGTGTTTTCATGGCTTTCGTTTTAAAGTTGAATTTATACTCTTGAGACAGCTACCGACGAATTCACCCCTATTATAAAGCTGGTTTTTTTGCGATTATCCTTTAAATATTCATGCGGTTGAATTTTTCTTTGCGGGTTAAAATCTCCGTTTCAGAGATTTTAGGTAATTTGGCACTAAGTTTTATATCCAGTTAACCAGTAAACAGGTTTGGTACGGTCTTCCGGCGTTATTTATAGGGGTTAAACCCTCACGCTTTCTTTCATAAAAAGTCAAAGAGATACATAAGGGTGGCCTTCGGATCAAAGATTTAATTATTAATGAGATAACCTAAATTCATACTGTGAAACAAATTATTTTATTTCTCCTTTTAGTGACGTTTTTTCCTGTTGTTTTTGCCCAGCCCACATCGTTAAAAGGTTTAGCTCTGCAATATGCCGGATATTCTGTCTATGCAATTGACGCTGATAACGCGGAGGTACTCTTTGAAACTCCTCAGGTAAGTCTTGTTCCTGCATCTGTGATGAAGGTGGTTACAACTGCAGCGGCCCTCGAAATTTTGGGTCCTGGATTTCAGTTCCATACACAGATCGGATATGTCGGGAAAATCAGTTCCAGTGATAGCATACTTAACGGGAATCTGGTAATAGCAGGAGGTTGTGATCCGGCGTTTTACTCAGAATATTTTCCCGACCATTATAATGGGACCTATCAGGAATGGGCTTTGGCTCTTTCTCAAGCGGGTATCCATTCAATTCATGGTGATTTGATCGTTGATTTATCGCGGCTTGATGGGGCATCAATACCCGGTGGTTGGTTGTGGGAGGATATTGCAAATTACTATGGGGCTGGTGTTTCTGCATTAACCTATGCCGATAACTGCTATAAAATTCATTTTTCATCCCAGAACATGCCAGGAAAGCCGGTATTAATTGCAGGGATCTCTCCGGTTATGGATAGTCTTCATTTGATCAACAACGTTGTTTCAGCCGAAACCAATCGTGATCTAACTGTTGTTTACGGAGCTCCGGGATCATATAATCAATGGATTGAAGGAACAATCCCCAAAGGACATGCAGATTTTGTGATAAAAGCAGCTACCCCTAATCCAGCCTGCACTGCCGCTGTTGAGTTGGTTCGGATTTTGGAATCTAATGGAATAAAGCTATCAGGGAAAATTCGGCTTGTGAATAAAAAAACGGAGGATTTTGTATTAATCGCCGATAAAGCCTCTCCTTCACTTCAGGAGCTGATCATTCCATTGAATCGGGAGAGTATTAATTTATTTGCTGAACATTTATTGCGTGAGATCGGTCGCGCCCAAAAAGGATCCTCTGCCTTGCCGGAAAGCCTTGAGGCCTTAAAAGATTTTTGGGTTGATAAAGGGATATTTACAAATGGATTTTATCCCACCGACGGAAGCGGATTATCCCGCTCAAACGGAGTTTGTTCACGCACGCTGGCCGAGGTGATCCGTTACATGCACCGCAGTGTAAATCGGGATGTTTTTTTCAACTCGCTTCCGGTTGCAGGACAAAGCGGAACTTTGCAGAATGCTTTTAAGGGATCTCATCTTGAGAATAACCTGCTGGCAAAAACAGGGTCTATGACCCGGGTAAGAAGCCTTACGGGAATCTTTACCAATCAGCGTGGGATAAAGGTAGTTTTTGCCGTGATTACAAATAATTTTGATGGCACGCAATCTGTTATTGGTCATGCTTTTGAAGGATTACTCAACGAATTGTATGTTCTGAACTCCCCCTCAGCCTCACGATAAATTAAGGAGAAAAGTCACTATTAAAAACGAAGGGCTACCATCAGGAGCCCTTCGTTTTTAATGCTATTTTATTTTCAGAATGGATACTGAAAATTCGTTTATAGGGTAGCGTAATAAACACTGCCCAACGGAACAACTGTTTGACTCATAAAAACAGAATAGGGCATATAAAAATAGCCGTGATTTCCCCAGGAAGTTCCCCAGGAATTCTCGCAAAGGAATGCTTTACGGGTTTCGTCATATCCAATAATCGGAACTGCATGACCACCCAGTAATTTAGCTCCTGTTACCAAAGAACCGGAAGTAGTAAGCGGATTGTAGGTGTAATTCGTTGTATTCAGCCCTTCAAAAATGGTATAGGCAGTGACATCATAAACGTTAAAGCCCAACATTACAGGAACATTACCTCTTAGAATATTTTTAACTGCAGCCGTATCGCCTGAATTAACCATTGCATAGTTTGAAATGGTTTGTCCAATTCTGTAGTTCAAACCTTCGGTAAATGCGGCTGATTTGGGAGCTGTTTTATAAGCTGTAGAACGGTTACTGCTTGGGTAAGTATAAGTTGTTTCCAGGCAGTCTCCATATTTCTGCAGTGCCTGAGGTATGTTTACCATATAGGCCCCCTGATCTGCACTTATCTTCTGTTTAAGAATAAGAACCCGTTCACAGTAGTAAATAAACGCAGGACTTAAAATACTTGGCCATGCATTGTTTTTATAATAATAGAGAATCTCATCTGCTTCAACACCACAGAAGGCTGTGCATGATCCAATCTGCCCCTGATCTCTGACAGCCGGAGATGCAAGAGTGTAAACAGGTGTCCCACTGGTGGTGCTTTTGAGGACTAAATGAGTATTAAAGGTTTCCCTGGAATAGAGCGGTATTTGCAAATACTGGTCTGGTGTCATCGCCAAAAGACCATAAACATGCTGACCGCTGGAAGGCAAAATGGCTGACTGGGGCAGATTACCGGGATTGTTAACGCTTGTTTTGGAACATCCGGATGCCAAAATCGCGAGTAGTGATAACCCGATTATAAAACGATTGGATGAAATTCTCATGCTTGTAATGTTTAAGGTTATAAAATTGTGGCGAAATAATTAATTGTAATTAGCAAATTAATTGTGATCATCTGAAAAAGGTTACCCAATAATTTACTGTTACAACAGGTGAAATAAATAAAATGTTTTTAACCGCTATTATAAATAGCGCGCATTTATACCATAATTTATTTTGGTCTAAGTTGTTAATATAGAGAGGTTAATCAGGAAGTCAGATAAGATTATGGGTTGAATTCGCTTCTTAGTGAGGCTATTTTAAGCTGTAACTGACCGATTGTATCTATTTTCAACCCTTTATTAAATGTGATTTTGTGAAAACTCTGATCGCTTTGCATCGAAATCCATTCATCACATCCATCGAAGCAGACGTTACAGGTATTATAATTGAGTTTTGTAAATTCATCTAATCTAACGCATTTAAGTATTTCAGACCATTCCGCGTCAGATATACTTCTCGATTTCATTATCTGAGGCTTTGCAGATTGACTTGGAATATAAAACGAATAGCTGATTCCCGTTTTTGATATTTTAAGTGAGTCAGTCCCGCTTCCCCAACCGCATACGTATCCGGCCTTAATCAACAGGTTAGTGTTAATGGACAGGATTTTGTCTTCTGTTTTACATGAAATTAACAGAATCACCAATGTAAAGTAGAGCAATCTCTTAAATAATATCCAAATCATATTTTGTAAATTAGATAATCATTGTTTAATAAACAGATAATTTCAATATTCCTGAAAATGAATGTGAAACCCCGGTAAGTAGTCTTTCCCAATGTGGCTTAGTGACCGTTACAATCAGTCACATCTTCTGCATTCATCTTCATCCCGAATAAGGTGGAACATTGAACAGCTTAAATTTACGAAATCTTCCAGAATCTTGCAGCGTTACAATGAAATATTTTGTTTTTTTTAGGTTTTAACTTTATGACCGAATTTATATCCAACGATCATTTTAACGATAAATCCGTCTGTAGCTTTTGTCATACCCCATCCGGTTCCAAAATTAAATTCCCAGTCAGGATGCAGGTTTAAATCCAGAGCGGCATAAATGGAGTGTTGTTGATCCTGGATTTTCGATGGATTAAACAGGGGGCCTGTGGATCCGTAATATTCAGCCCCAAAATCGATTTTATGATTCAGGTGAAATGCGATCTTGCAACTCGGCTCGAAATTAAAAGGTTGTGCCTCGTCGAGTCCTCTGAGTGACTTTCCAAAGGCAGGGTTTAACGTAATGTAAACAAATTTGAAATCCTTATCGATAATTGGACGAATTTCGGCCGTCCATGTATCTGCAGAATAAGGTCTGCGCTGGTAACCCAGTTCAGTTGAAAGACTTATACCAACCGGCCAGTGCCATTTGGCTGGAATTGTAATTTTAGGACGCAAGTGGGTTCCAACCCATTGAACACCAAATTCCTTTTGGGTATTTACAAACTGGTAAAAGCCTATTTCAA
Organism: uncultured Bacteroidia bacterium; assembly: GCA_903904515.1. Taxonomy (GTDB): domain Bacteria; phylum Bacteroidota; class Bacteroidia; order Bacteroidales; family Prolixibacteraceae; genus JAAFHB01. Next base: position 11,710 of record CAIVCR010000111.1, on the reverse strand, counting down.
AGTTGGATGTGAATCCGTGCGTGATTTCCAATGTTTGACGAAGGGCATGTTGTGTTGGGCGCACTTCATCGGTCATTCCCTGACCTGGAGCGGAAAAATTGCTGTGAATTTCAACTCCCGTATGCCCAACTTCAATGGTCTCTGAGGGATATACCTGGATTTCATAATTTTCCTGTGCTACGAGCAAATCCGGAGAGATCCCGATTAGTACTACAATAAATGATATTAATATTTTATTCATGAGTTAAATAAAGAATATATATTTTTAGTTGACCTTGTCTAATAACTCATTCAGAACAGTATTGGAACTATTAAGTTCAATCATTTCCTATTAATCTAACATCAATTTAATATTCGAATTAATGTTTCTCTTTTATAGCTTGAAGGTTGTCCTCAAGTGATGTGCTGTTACTTATTTAATTCGGCGTATTTTTTAAAATTGTTATGAATGGATTGCCATCAGCGCTGGCATTATTCCAAAGGATATTAAAAAAGCCTTCCCCTGAATTGCAATATTCCGGAGAAAGGCTTTTGAAATTGTCTGCCAAATGGGATAGTCCTATTTCTTTAGTTGAAAATCAGGATGTCCGCATTGCCACATCACAAAGGCAAACTGATCTGCAAAGTTTGCAAATGTTACATTTTTGTCCTGTGTAAAGTGTCCATTGTCAAAGTTCACCTTCATCAATACTGGTTTTCCAGAGGTTGAGCCATTTTGCAAAGCTGCTGCAAATTTTCCGGGTTGCCAGGCAACAACGCGAGGATCATTCCATCCCCCCACGCAAATGACTGCAGGGTATTTTGTCCCTTTTACCACATGCTGTACGCCATCCATTTCATACAATGCCTTGCATTCAACACTGTCCTTGACGGTGCCAAATTCCGGAATATTTACCGGTCCGTTGGCTCCGAATTCCAGTCTCAGTGCATTGGCGCATCCAACATTGCAAATCGCTGCAGCAAAGAGATCCGGACGCTCAGTAATTGCACGGCTAATCAATATTCCGCCCGCACTGGTTCCTGTTCCTGCAAGTTTTGCAGGTGAAGTAAACCCTTTTGCGACGAGGTATTCTGCGCAACTTATGAAATCCTTCCACGTATTGGGTTTTGTGGTTTTATAACCGGCCTTGTACCATTCTTCCCCTTTTTCACTTCCACCACGGATATGAGGAATAGCTATGACAGCGCCTTTTACTGCAAGGGCATTTCCGAGCACATCGAAATACGGTGTGGCGCTAATGCCATATGCACCGTATCCATCCAAAAGGCAAGGGTTTTTGCCGTCCATTTTAAGTCCTTTCTTGAAAATTATCGAAAGTGGAATCATCGCTCCATCGTGCCCTTTTACCTCCACTTCCTGTACCTGTAAGTCTTTATATGAGGCAGGATAAACCGGTGGCTTATTGAAGCTGCTAGGTGTAAGTAAATCATTTTCTGCGTTGTAATTAAACTCTGTATAGGGTTTATTCCACGATGTAATTCCAAGATTGCAATCATTTATTTTCGTATTTATACAACTGATTCCTATGGTTCCCTGGAATGGCAGTTTTACAGAGGTCGTTATTTTAGTCTTTAAATTATATTTAGAAAGATGATTGTTAATGCCATCGCTATGAACGATTAACAAATAATCTTTGGTATTGATAAAATACTCCAGCGTTTGATCAGGTTTCTCCTTCGAAATAGTTTCTGCTTTTGACCAATCAGTATTTTGCAGGTTAGTGGCGATAAGCTTATAGTTTTTTGCATTCTTATGGGTAATTGTATAAACATCATCTCCGATAACTGATAGTCCGCGGACCAGCATATCAGCAGGCGTGCATAACTGTTTCCATTGGATTTTTTTTGAGTTAAGCTGACCGATTGGAGCATAATATTGGTTAATTTCCGGTTGGACACTTCCGGTTCCTGAGAATATGTAACTCTTTGAATCTTCTGATAAAGAGATAAATGGATAAACACTCGGATCGATTTTCAGTTCCGGATAACTGGCATTACTGAAAAAATCGCCATCGGCACTTACTGAAGTGCCTAATACATGCAATTTAGTTTTCGAATTAAGGCGCGATTCCGGATCTTTACTGTCGGCAGATTTTATCCACATGTAGAAAAATCCTTTATTGTCAAAAGTCCAGTTCATAGGGCCCTGTGAAGGGTAGATCGAATCGGTTGAAAATTTCCGTGTGTCGACATCCATTACCTTAAGTGTTGAAATTTCGGCACCCTGTTCGGAATAACCAATTACAATCTTTTTCCCGTCATAACTGGGAAGAGCCGACTCAAGGGTGAGTGTTTTACCTTTTATATAGTTTTTAGGATCAAAAAGCAGTGACTCCAGTCCATTGATCCCCTGCTTGTAATAGAGCTTTCCCACATTTTCACCTGGCATGGTCTTGCGATAGAAAAACCTGCCATTTTCGTAACTGATAGCCCGGATTCTTGGTGGTTGCAGTTTGTCCAGATTCTTCCATTCTGCAATCAGTTCATCTCTTCCTTTCAATGTATTTAGGACAGAGTTGGTATAATCAGCCTGTTGCCTAAACCAGGTTTCCACCTCTGGTTTTTCAATGGATTCAAGCCATCGGTAGGGGTCTTTATAAGTAACTCCAAAATAGGTATTGGTAATTTCTACTGTTCTGGTCGCAGGTAAGGTCGGCTGACCAAAGGTTGAAATAAACAGACTAAGGTTGACAATAAGGATGAAAGTTTTCTTCATAGTTATTCGACTTAAATTTTAGTTCAATTGCGTATTGTTTTAAATTTCGGATTCGACTTAACAGGAGGTCATTTTATTGTAAATGTAAATTATTTTTATTTAATTTCAAAACACTGAAGATTAATCTTGTAGTTTAAATGCCCGAAAGAAAAATTTACTGTTTTTGGTTGTCAAAGACCTTATTTGGAGGGGGGTAATGATTTTTAACTGCAACTCATTTCTCCGGAATTTTTTTTGGCTGAAAGTAAATTATATGCCCCTTTGATAACGATCTTTGCAGATTTAATGTTGAAATCGGGAGGCAAAATCACCTGGGTAAATCCCCCTTCACTAACCCCTTTTTGCACGGTAATCATTCGGTATTCTGTAAAGGGCTTATTATTTTCTACTTTATCTTTATCGAATATGAAGATATACTGCTTTTCATCGAAAGTCACAACAGCATCCGACGGAAGGGTAGTTACCTTGTTGCTTGTTGACTGGATCATTGCGTTGACATACATCCCTGGCAGAACGTTTTTACACACCCCCATAACGCTGGCGTAAACCTTGTAGGTCTTATCTGCATTTATTGACTTCCCGGTCTGATAAATAACCGCTTCATGCTGCTCCTTTTCGTTATTGATAAAGAAATTGATATTCTGACCCACAGAGACTTTATCTGCATCTTTGTCAAATAATACCAGTTCCAGGAAAAGTTTGTCACTGTTAACAATTTCAAACAATATGTCTGATGGGGCAACGAATTTTCCAATGTTTACATTAACTGCTTTTACATACCCTGAGATTGGTGATATCAGTGCAACCGAGCTGCTGATATTCTCTTCATTCAGTTTTGCCGGATTGATGCCGATAAGTGCCAGCTTTTGTTCCAACCCTTTAACCTGGGCTTTAAGCGTTTTGTATTCGGCCGTAACCTGTTGCAGGTTTTTTTGGGAATAGACATCCTCCTTAAATAGTTCTGTATGCCGGTTAAATTCAGCCTCTGCATAGTCAAGCTTGTTTTTTGCCTCCAGATAGCCTTGTTGGATTTCGACAAACAGTTGGTTTTCAATAATCGCCAGGGTTTCTCCCTGCTTTATAGCTATTCCGGGCATGAGGTTGGTGCTCTTGATGAAACCACCCATTGGCATGCAGACAGTGGCGAGGTTTTGGGGTGCAACGGTAACTGTGCCGCTAACTTTAAGTGAGCCGCTCATTGATCGGATCTCAATTGTCCCCGTCTCTATATCGGCAAGTTTTATCTGATCGCCCCGCAGTTCAATAATATCTTCCGGAATTACCTCCACCTCTTTGGTTGCTGGTTTTCCATTTTGGGAATCATTGCACGAGGTGAAAACAATAATCAGAAGCAGAACAGCAACAATTGAATGAATATTATTTTTTGACATATTTCTTCAGTTTTAAAAGATTTTACCCAGGACAAAATCTATAGTGATAATTGTTTGATTGTAATTATTTAGCGCATCGAGATAATTTTGCCTGATGCTCAATGCACGGCTCAGGCTGAGAATATAATTGAGATAATCCATTGCTCCGACTTTGTAGCTGCGCGAGGCCTGCTCAATAATCATATTAGCCTCAGGAATTGCCTGCTTCTCGTAATAATTAATGCTGTTACTGTATTTTGAATACTCCCCCAGGAGAGCCTGGTAATTACCTGAAAGTGATTTTAAATAATGCCTGGCATCTGTTAATGCGATCTCCTCTTTGATTTTAGCAGCTTTAGTTTTTGAGGTGTAGGGGGCAAACCACAACGGGATTGAGATGCCTGCCTGAACAGCTGAAAAACGGTCTCCCGGGCCGAAGGTACGTGGTATCCCATTGAGATCCTGAACCCCTTTTATCGTTTGGTTCGTATAACCTAAGCTTAATTCGGGCATCATATGACTTTGTGCCAGTTTTTTTTCCAGCCTCGAAACATCAATCTGTTGATTCATATACCCAATTGATGGATTTTCAGAAATTAAGGTCGTGTCGCTGATCTGGGAATATCCGGCCCTGACTAAAACAGTATCAAAAGGAGATAAAGTAGTTTCAATATTTAATATTGTTTTTAGTTTCTGATTGTAAATTACCAGGTCAGCGCAGATCTGCTGAAGCTGATTTTTCATCTCCAGACTTTGTGAGCGCGCTGTGATCATTTCAAGACGATTTGTTTCACCAATTCTGGCCCTTAATTCTGCTGCCCTGAGAAACCCCGAAAATAAGCTGTCCTGGTAAGCAAAAAGCCTTTTTTTCGAATTCAGGTATGCCAGTTGCCAGTAGGCTTGTTTCACCTGGGTGGCTATTTCAAGTTGTGATGACCTTAACTGCCATTCGCTGCTTTTGATGTTGGCTTGTGCCAGTTTATTCTGGTTTATATAGACGGTAGGAAAAGCGAATGACTGTGAAACGGTAAAGCTGTTGTCTTTTGAGTTTGAGTTAAACTGTCCATACTCCCCGTTGATTGTTGTTTTAGGTATATCCCAAGAAGCACCTTTCAGGGCTTTCTGAACATTGACCTGATATTCAGAGGAACGTACTTGCAGATTATTGGCCAGGGCAAGTTCAACGGCCTGTTTCAGGTTAATGGTTTTTTTTGGTTGTGCTTTTAAACTGTTTGAAAATGGGATTGCCATTAAAAACACGATCAAAGCCGAAAGTGGCCTTATAAATTTCCGGCTCAACCTAAATCGTTCAATTCTGTTTGTAAGGAGAATATAAAATACCGGAAGAATTACAAGGGTCAGGAATGTGGCTGTAATCAGCCCTCCAATAACGACTGTTGCCAGGGGCTTTTGAACTTCAGCACCGGCAGAGGTTGACAAAGCCATTGGTAGAAACCCCAGTGAGGCAACAGTAGCAGTAAGAATTACCGGTCTTAGCCGTATCTGTAAACCTTTCAGGACCCGTTCAGTGACATCTGAAATACCCTCTTTTTCGAGTCGGTTAAACTCAGCTATAAGCACAATTCCATTTAACACGGCCACCCCAAACAGCGCAATAAAACCGATCCCTGCTGATATGGAGAAATTCATTCCGCGAAACCACAGCGCCAGGATTCCTCCAATGGCAGACATAGGGACGGCTGTGAAAATCAGTAAGCTTTGTGTTACCGACTGGAACGTGAAATAGAGCAGAATAAATATCAAAAGTAGTGCAGCCGGAACGGCAACCATCAGCCTTGATTTGGCCGCAGCAAGATTTTGAAACTGTCCACCATAGGTTACATAATAGCCAGTGGGCATGTTGATTTGGGACTCTATTTGCCTGGTTACTTCAGAAATTACACTCTGGACATCACGGCCACGGACATTAAACCCTACGGTGATCCGGCGTTTTGTGTTTTCGCGTGATACCTGTGCCGGTCCGGATTTGATCTCAATGTCAGCCACCTGCTCAAAGGGGATCTGTCCCCCATTGGGTAATGCAACCGACAGGTTCTTTACATCTTCAAGACTCTGGCGGTAATCCTTATCGAGTCTCACAACGAGCGCAAACCTCTTCTCTTCGTCAAATACGACTCCGGCCTGACTTCCTGCAAAAGCGGCGCGTAAAACATGATTCACCTCATTGACCGAGAGTCCGTATTGAGCCAGGCGGTCACGGTTATAGCTAACCTGCACCTGTGCCAGGCCTGTAACCTTTTCGACATTAATATCCTCTACACCATTTAACTGACTGATGATTTTATTAACCTCTTCCCCCTTTCGGGCAAGGGTATTGAGATCGTCGCCAAAGATTTTAATTGCAATATCCTGTTTTGATCCTGAAAGCAATTCGTTGAATCGCATCTGGATAGGTTGTTGGAATTCGAATTTTACCCCAGCCAGAACAACAAGTTTTTCCTCCATTTTTTTCACCAGTTCTTCCCGGGTTTTTGCGGTTGTCCAGGTAGTTTTGTCATTTAGGGTAATGATATAGTCTCCTGTTTCCATGGGAGTGGGATCGGTAGGGATTTCACCCGCCCCAATTTTGCAAATGGTATGTTTGATCTCCGGGAAATTATCCAGCAGTATTTTATTGGCTTTCTGGACCATTTCAACAGTATTCGACAGCGATCCGCCCTGTAAGGTAATTACCCCGGCAGCGAGATCCCCCTCCTCCAGTTGAGGGATAAATTCACCACCCAAACGGGTAAAGAGGAGTAAGCTAAAGAAAAATAATACCACAGCCGATAACGAAACTACCACTTTTCGCCTCAGGGCAAATGCAATAAGCGGATTAAAAGCTTTGTGTATACTGGCTATAATTTTGTCAGAAAAATTAGTTTTATTTCCTGCTTTTTTACTTAGAAAAAGAGCGGATACCATTGGTACATAGGTGATTGACAGAACGGCGGCTCCAACTAATGCAAAAGAGACAACCTGAGCCATTGGACGGAACATTTTACCCTCTATCCCGACAAGGGCAATAATGGGCAGATAAACAATAAGAATGATGATTTGTCCGAATGTGGCTGAAGTCATCATCCGGCTGGCCGAATCAAAAACCGTTTCATCCATTTGTTGCTGTGAGAGTTTTTCTCCTAACGGCCGGTGGTGCTTACTCATAAATAAACGGTGCACGACACTCTCAACGATGATCACTGCACCATCCACAATCAATCCAAAATCAATCGCTCCGAGACTCATTAAATTGCCAGATACGCCAAAGAGGTTCATCAGGGAAATGGCAAAAAGCATAGATAATGGAATTACCGAACCGACGATAAGTCCGGCCTGCCAGTTGCCCAGCAACAAAACAAGAATAAATATCACAATTAATGCTCCTTCAACAAGATTCTTGACCACTGTGCCGATGGCCCTGTCAACCAAATCAGAACGGTTGAGAAAGGGTTCGATAATTACCCCTTCCGGCATTGACTTCTGGATGGATCGCACCCTGGTTTCAATGTTTTGGATAACCTCGTGGGCATTAGCCCCTTTAAGCATCATTACCACACCTCCTACGGCTTCACTTTTATCGATTACCAGGGCCCCGTAACGTGTTGCACTGCCAAACTGAACAGTTGCGATGTCGCGTATCAGGACAGGGGTTCCTGAAAGACTGTTCTTTACTACAATTTTTTCTATATCGTCGATGGTTTTAACCAAACCGATCCCCCGGATGAAATACGCCGTTGGTTTCTTATCTATATAGGCACTACCCGTATTCTCATTGTTCTTTTCGAGGGCGTTAAAAATATCCATTAGCGTTAGATTCATCCCTTTCAGCCTTTCAGGATTTACGGCGATCTCAAACTGCTTGACAAAACCTCCATAGCTGTTAATGTCGGCAACACCGGCAGTCCCCAGCATTTCGCGGCGCACCACCCAGTCCTGAATGGTTCGAAGCGCCATTGGGGTGTATTTTTCTTCCATCCCTTTGCTTACAGCCAGCCGGTATTGGTATATCTCACCCAATCCGGAAGAGATGGGAGCCAGTTCTATTTTGGCAAGACCCGCCGGAATTACGTCCCCGGCCTCCTTGAGCCGTTCACTCAATTGTTGTCTTGCCCAATAGAGATCAACATCGTCTTTAAAAACAATGGTGATAACCGATAGCCCTAAACGCGATATTGAGCGAAGCTCCATAATATCGGGAATATTTGCGACCGCTATTTCAATCGGTGCAGTGATAAAACTTTCAACCTCCTGAACCGCAAGTGAAGGCGCTATAGCAATTATCTGCACCTGGTTATTGGTTATGTCAGGGATTGCATCAATCGGTAGCCTGGTTAAGGAATAGGTTCCCCAGCCGATAAGAGCCAATACAAATAACCCGATAATAAATTTATTTTTCAGTGAGAAACGGATGATATTTTCTATCATAATTGCAAATACTTGATCAAGTTAATACAAAAAGTGAATAGATTTCAGCGATCTGAAACCATTTACAAGGAAAGTGACCTGGAAATTGTATTAACCTATTTTGGGGGGTTGCCAAATTATTGGCGCAGGGGATGAAGCAGAAAACGTTCTGAATTCCGAATGATACTCCTCAACCAGGTAAAAACAGTTGAAATCTATTGAATAAACCTGATGAATTACCGGTGTAACACAGCATGAACAGCTGCAAAACGGAGAACAATGGTCTGAGTCGTTTGTATGCCCATCGGAGGTGTTTTGTGAAACCTTATTCATATCCAAATTATTATCTTCCGGCAGATCGATGCAGGGAAGCGCAGTGAGTGCCAGGATATAAAAGGATAATATGAATGCAAATATTTTCATAACTCAGATTGCAAATATACAATAATTGGGAATTCAAACTATTATACATCAAATAGTTTAGCTGCTCAAATTGGTATATAGAGCATAAAACAACAAAAAGATTTTTCATCAATGCATAATAGTTCCTGGAATCCTTCCCGATTACAGGCTGAAAAATTGCTTTTGATTCGGCAATATTGTTAATTTTTAAGTTGCTGCGAGCCCAACTGTTCAAAAAATCGGGAAATTTTGAATGACCGCCATATTTTTCAAATGAAAGGTCACATTGCTTGAAATATTGAACAGCCACTGTATAATTTTCCTGGTTGTATGCGCCAATCGCAGCATTCATCCGGTTATGAAATATTTTTTCTTCTTCCGAAAGGTTAGGATTAGTTATCAGTTTATCAGCTTTTTCAAAATTACCGATGCTCGAATATAACATGGCCAGACTTGATTTTAGATCAGGACTGTCTCCGTATTCCATCGCTTTTTCATAGGCTTGCACCGCATTCCCATAATCTTTAAGCATCAGGTGAGAAGCCCCGAGGTTTTTATAGGTGGAAAAAAGATCGGGAGAATCTGCCTGAAGTGCTTTTTGGTAATAGGTTACAGCTGCCATGTAATTTCGCTCGTTAAATGAAATCATTCCAAGTTTAAATGATGCAAAAAATAATTTTGGGTTTTCAGCTGAACGTAAGAAGTATGTTTTGGCAGCTGCGGTATCCCCCAGATGGAGATAACATTCACCCAACCCCTGAAAATAATTGAGCTGCTTTATTTGGTTATCGATGATCGAATAACCTTTGCTGTAATGATAAACTGCTTTCTTAAAAGTTGCAATTGCAGAATCCTTGTTTTGCTTTAATAAAGCGCTGTCTGCATTCATTTTTATTGCTCTAAGTCTGAGTTCCTCACCCAGGAGCATATGAGTTCTCCAGCTTTTCGGAGCATCCCTAATCCCTGAAATACACAGGGAAAGATCATCTCTCCATACAGGAATCCGGTTAAAGCTTTTTGCTGTAAAAGCCATCCCTATCAATAAAACTACCCCCGAAATAATCAGTTCTGATTTATTGATTTTTAGCCGGTTAAGAAGCAGATGCAATCCATATACCAAAACAATGCAAAAACCTAATGACGGGAGGAACATAAAACGTTCGCCGACTGTTGAGCCAATTGTAATTGAAGGGACAAAATTGGAATAAATAGAAAATGTACTTAAATAGATCAGAATGCCAAAGCCTGTTATGGTTCGTTTTCTGATATTTCTGAATGTATCCCAAAGTAATCCGGAGAAGAAAATAAGAGAAATTAAAACCCAGCCATTACCAAATGTTGTGGCAGGAATCTGGTTAAAGGAGTAATCCCACGACAGGGGGTGTGGGAAAATGAGTAACCTTATGTAATATAGGTAGATATATAAGTTGGTTGCTAATCGCTCCGACCCATGTGCATTGAATATTACATTATTCAGAAGATTGTCATAATTGGCAGTAGGAGGATCAAGAACAATTTGCCTGATAATAAAGAAGATGATTCCCACGACCATAAAAGGGATAGTCTCTTTAAATGAGTCATAGAAATTCTGATTGCGAAAATAAAAGGCGATCAGGAATACAATAGCGATGAGCGTTAGCGCCTCCTCTTTGGAAAGTAAGGCGATGAAAAAGAGAATGCCGGCTGATATATTGGATACCCAACCATTTCCTCCCGAATTCCGGAACCACCTGTTAATGGCCCAAAATCCCAATAGTGCAGCAAGCAACGTGTCGCGGCTTTTAATACTGGCCACCACTTCGACATGGAGCGGATGGACAGCGTAAAGCAATAAAATCAGCAGTGGAATATATTGAGGAATACCCTTTATTTTAAATAGCTTTAAAAGCAATGAGCCAATACTCAATAATACCAGGAAATAAAGTAAGATATTGAGGGTGTGTCCGTAAACCGGTTTGAATTCACCTGTTAGCTGTTTTTCAGCATTAAATGTGAATAGGGTAATGGGCCGGTAGGTTCCTGAATTTATTGGGTTGATGCTTAAAAAGTGCATGCTGCCATACCTGAAAAGATCAGCTGTTTTAGCCAACCCCTCTTTTGTGGCCGAATTGTAATAGGAGTACATCCCATCGTCAGCACTAAAATCAAAACTGTATGTTGTAAAATATAGTGAAGCCCCAACGAAGGAGATTGCAATCAGCCAATAGAGATGTTTCCGGGACAACTTGTCGTTTTGTTTAACATCCGATCGTATTGGAAACGGTTTAGGTCAGGCTTGCTTGTCTTTCTTGCTCATTAATGTTGATCAGTTCGTTCGTAAATTGATTTATAACCCTTTAGGGACGAAATAATTTTTATCCGACATAACGAATGCCGAAATATTTAAAAAGTCAATTGGAGTAAATTTACAATTTTTATAGCACAAAGACAATTTTTTGGGTTATTTCCATAAATTCACAAAATATGTTGTGCGTGCGATAAAATCGTTCGTTTAATACAATCATGGGTTGCAGCGAATTTTTTTGCTTTTTCGGTTATTCGATCAAAACAATATGAAGCAAAAGCAAATCGGTGAAATAAATATCGAATTGTCTGAAAAAATTAAAAATTGCTTACGATTTTATTTTGATTTAATAATTTTATTTGTAGTTTTGCTGCGAAGTTTATTTAAAAGTTTGCTTTGGAGCTTTTTGAGTGAACAAAAATAAATTTCAAACTGTTTATTGATTACTTTTGCATTATAGAAAAATATGAAAAATATATTTTCACATAGCCTTCTACTCGTGGTCATTCTTATTCTCGTCGATATCGGCAGAGG